>SKTN01000002.1 GCA_007117945.1 Nitriliruptoraceae bacterium
CCGACGCCGGTACCGGGACGCGGATGGTCGGGGTCGCCGCGATAGAAGGCCTCGAAGATGCGCTCGCGGTCCTCCTCGGCGATCCCCGGGCCCGCGTCCACCACCTCGATGCGGAACCCGCCGACGCCGACCTGGCGCACGCGCACCGTGACCTCGCCCGTCGGGGCGTACTTGCCCGCGTTGTCGAGCAGGTTGCTGACGATCCGCCGGAGCTGGACCGCGTCGGCGGTGGTGTGCAGCTCGACGGGCACCTCGAGGCGCGTGCGCGTGGCGACGGGCGAGGCCGCGACGACCTCGCGGACGAGCCCGATCAGCTCGAGGTCCTCGTAGCTGGCCCCGTAGGTACCCCGTGCCAGACGGTCGACATCCAGCAGCTCGTCGAGGAGGTCGCTGAGCTGCTCGGCATGACGTTCCAGGGCCTCCTCGGGCCGGGTACGGGTGGCGGCGTCGATGGCGCCGCCGATCCGACGCAGGGTGGAGGCCATGCCGCGGACGACGGTGAGCGGGGTCCGCAGCTCGTGGGAGACGGCGGTCAGGAAGGTGTTCTTCACCCGATCGAGTTCCCGGAGCCGGTTCGCGGCGCGGTGCTCCGCATCCGCGGCCCGTCGCAGCTGCTGTTCGCGCGCCACGCGGTCGGTGATGTCGATCACCTGACCGATGATGTAGCGGACGTTGCCATCGGAGTCGTGGACCGGCGACACCTTCAGCAGGCCCCAGACGATCGAGCCGTCGGGTCGCAGGTAGCGCTTCTCCAGGCCCTCGGGACGCTGCGGGTCCTGCGGTCCGTGCCCGTAGGCGAGATCGGCGTCGACGTCGTCCGGGTGGGTGACGTCGAGGGTGGTGGACTCGAGGAGCTCCTCCTCCGTGCGGCCCAGGAACGTGCACAGCGCGTCGTTGACCTCGAGGAGACGGTGGTCGGGGCCCACGACGGCCATCCCGATCGGGGCGTCGGCCATCGCGATGCGGAACCAGGAGTCCACCTCGACCTGGGCCAGCTCCCGGCGGTAGTCCTCGGTGATGTCCCGGCCGACGGAGAGCACCTCGGCGTCCTGGCCACGGCCGGGATGCCAGCGTTCGACCCACTCGATCCAGCGGGTGGGGGCGCCCTCGCGTCGCAGCGGGTTGACCTGGCGCACCACGGGGCGGTCCGGCCCAAGACGGGCGAGGTGGTCGCGCACAGCCGCGAAGTCGGCAGCGGGTAGCACGTTGCTGAGCGGACGGCCGACGAGTTCCGCCGGGGTGACCCCGTACTCGGCCGCCTTTGCGGTGTTGCAGTACAGCACCGTGAGATCGCTGGCACGGAAGCGGGCGATGCGCTCCGGGAGCGCATCGAGGAGCCCCGCCAGATCCTCCTCGCCGTGGCGCTCGCTCATGGTCACCCCCCGGCCCCCGTCCTGGTTCAGTCCTCGGCCAGCTCCGGCGGGAAGCCACCCGTGGCGATCGGTCCCCAGTCCTCGATGTGCAGACGCACCAGGACCTTGCCCTGGTCGCGCATCGCCTGGCGGTACTCGTCCCAGTCGGGGTGCTCGCCGGCGATGACCCGGAAGTACTCGACCAGGGCCTCCACCGCCTCGGGCAGGTCGAGGACCTCGGCGGTGCCGTAGACCTGGACCCAGGCGCCCCCGAAGTCGTCGGAGAGCACGCAGGCAGCGGCCTGCGGGGCACGCCGCAGGTTGGCCACCTTCGCCCGCTGCGGGTAGGTCGCGATGACCAGCCTCCCCCCGCCGTCGAGGCCGGCGGTGACGGGCGAGAGCTGGGGGCGACCGTCGGAGCGCGTGGTGGCCAGGATCACGTTGTGCCGGGGCCGGATGAAGGCCTCCAACTCCCCGCGATCGACGCGGTCGGCTCGGGCGATCGTGCGGGCCATGACAGCTCCTCGGTGTGCTCGGTCGGCGGGGCGCGGTCGGTCGGCGGGGTGCACGTCGGCAGGTGCCGTGCCGTGCGAGGCCGGAGGCGAGCCTAGGAGGCGGTGCACCGACGGCGTGGCGCCGTGCACCGGGGCGCGGACGCGCCTGCGGTGGACGCGCAGGCCGCCCGACGTCGCGGTCCTACGACCTGGGCGACGCCGCGGGGCCGGGACCGCCGGTCAACCGCTGGCCCACCGCAGGGCTCCGGCGAGGTCCCCGCGGTCCTCGATCACGAGCGTGCCCAGGCCGAGCCAGGCGGCGAGGTCCTCGAGCTCCTGGTGGAGCTCCCGTGCGACGGCCGTGTGGTCGACGCCCGCCTCGGCGAAGGCACCGCGCACCAGCAGGCGGCGTGCCCCGCGGTCGGCCTTGAGGTCGACCCGCGCGACGAACCGGTCCCCGAGCAGGAAGGGCAGCACGTAGTAGCCGTGGACGCGCTGGGCGGCGGGGACGTAGATCTCGATCCGGTAGTGGAAGTCGAAGAGGCGCGCAGCGCGGCCCCGTTCCCACACCACCGGGTCGAAGGGCGACACCAGCGTGCGGGCCTGAGCGACCCGGGGCACCGTCGCCTCCGGGTCGAGGTAGTACACCTCGTCCTGTCCGCGTACGCGGGCCCGCTCCACCTCGCCACCCTCGGCGAGGTCCTCCAGCAGCCGGCGGGCGGTGCGGACGGGCTGGCGGTGGTGATCAGCGAGATCGGCGGCGGTGCCGAGCCCCTGGGCCCGCACGGCGTGGCGCAGCAGGGCGCGGTCCGCCTCGTCCGGCGGTGGCGGTGGCGTGCGGCGGTGGTCGGCGGGCACGACGCGCTCGGTGAGGTCGTAGACGGTGACCAGCTGCGGGGTGCGGTCGTGCACGGCCAGCTCACCACCGAGGAACAGCTGCTGCAGCGCGCGCTTGCCCCGCGGATCGCCCCACCACGGCCCGGTCCGCCCTCCCGGGTCGGCGAGGTCGGACACCGCCGTCGGGCCGGCCTCAGCCACCTCGGCCAGGACGGCGTCCAGCACCCCCGGATGCGCCGCCACGAACCGGGTGCGGGAGGGGCCCTCGCGGAAGGCCGCGCGCCGGTAGGCGAGCAGGGGCCACCGGTCGGCGGGCGTGAGCGAGGCGACGTGCGCCCATCCCTCGAGCAGCTCCCGCGATCGCCACAGCCACCGGTCCCGGCCCGCGCGGTCGTGGGGGCCGAGGCGGGACCAGAAGGGCAGCTCATGCGCCCGGGCGAGCACGTTGACGCTGTCGAGCTGGATGACCCCGAGCCGCTCGCTCACCGATCGCAGGTGGCGCACGTCACGTCGCACCCCGGGCGCCGGACGACCATCCGCGAGCCCGAGGGCGCGCAAGCTGAGACGACGTGCCTGGTGCTGCGAGAGGGTCCGCACGGTCGCTCCCCACCGGTCGCGCGCGCACGCTACCGCCGGGCGGTCACCGATGGCCGAACCCCGGCGCCGCGGGCGTGTGCCCACCACCTCGATGCGGCCGTCGGCGCACCCCACCGCACGGCGATCGCGGCCCCACACCACCTCGATGCGGCCGTCGGCGCACCCCACCGCACGGCGATCGCGGCCCCACACCACCTCGGCGTTGCCGTTTCCTGGGACCTGCCCCAGGACATGGCCACGGCAGGGCCAGCCGCGGCCCGACGACGGCCCAGGCTGGTCCTTCCCTGGGCTCTCGCCCAGGGAACGACCAGCACGCGGCCGAGCGATAGGCCCCACGGCTCGACCCCCTCGCGGGCCGCGCCCAGGGCCCGTACGGTGACGCCACCAGCGACGAGGTCACCATGTCACTGCGCCGGAACGCCCCCGCCGCCCTCCTGCTCGCACCGCTGCTGGCCCTCGCGGCCTGCGGTGACGCCGACCCCGACGAGACTCCGGACCCACAGGCACAGGAGCGGGTCGAGGAGCTCGAGGCCGAGCTCGACGGGATGCGGGAGCAGGTCACCGCACTCGAGCAGGAGAACGCGGCGCTCGAGGACGAGCTCGCCGCGCTACAGGAGGCGACCCCCGACGAGGACGGGGACGAGCCTGCCGATCCGCAGGCGGCACCGGACGGGGCACCTGACGAGGTCGCGGACCTGTGGAGCGCTGAAGGCCTCATCGACCCGCTCCGCATCCACCTCCGCCATCCCGAGCTCGAGGCCGAGCGGCCCGACGGCTGGGAGCCGGGGATGACCGAGTGGGCACCCTTCGAGGTTCCCGAAGCGGTCCAGGGCAGCTACGACACGCCCGGCGAGGTCGTGGCGGCCCTTGCCGCTGCGGTTGACGCACCCCTGATCGGCAGGGACCAGTGGGAGACCACGATCCGCGCGCTGGTCGACGAGGACGACCCGGACCTCGCCTACGGCGCGGTACTCGGCTGGGGCTTCCTCGACGACGCCACCGTCGGCCGCGACATCAGGATCACCCTCACCCGGACCGACGACGACCAGTGGGAGCCCGGCGGCGCGGAGCAGCGGCAGCACTGCATGCGCGGCGTCACCGATGACGGGGTCGCCTGCGTGTGAGCGACCGCCCCGCCGGGACGGGCGGGGCGGTCGTGGCCGGCTCGGGGGTGGGGCCGGCCGGTCAGGAGCGGGCGGGGTGGTGGTCGCCAGCCCGGGCCTGCTCACCGGGTTCGGTCACCGCCGGGGTCGCCAGCGGGTCGGGCTCGTCGGAGCCCCGGCCCGTGGTCACCGTGCCCCCTGGGTCCGACGGGTCCGACGTGTCCGACACCTCGGTGTCCGAACCTCCGGCCCGGGCCACCCGCTCGGCGATGGGGTTGACGGACAGGTCCCTGCCGCGCAGCCGGTAGTAGCTGGCTAGGAGCAGCGCCAGGGCCCCGAGGGCGATGGCGGCGCTGATCGCCAGCATCGTCCCGGCCTGTCCGGCCCCGTCGAAGTGCACGATGCCCTGGATGGCCTCGTAGGGGAAGCGCGACGGCAACCAGCTGTGGATCAGGACCCGGTAGCCGGTGGCCAGGGCTTCGGCGGGTACCGACAGCAGGGTGAAGGAGAACAGCCAGAGCAGGACCAGGATGGGCCAGCCACCGAACCCGAGCCAGTTCAGGACGGCGCTCTGGAGGAGGAAGAACAGCGCGGTGGTCAGCGCCAGGGCACCGAACAGGCTGGCGGTCAGGGCGATGTCCATGCCGAGCACCCAGTTGCCCACGGCCACGATCGACAGCGGCTGCACGACCGCGAGTGCGGCGACCACGATCAGCTGCGCACCGAGGAAGCCGGTCGGGGTGGTGTCCTTGCGGTGGAGGCCGAGCCAGCTGACCAGGGTGGCGATCAACGAGCCGATCCACAGCATCGCGACCAGCACCAAGGGCGTCTGCGCGTCGGCGGCGCTGGCGGGCGCGTTGACGGGGACGGCCTCGACCCGGATCGGCTGGGCCAACGTGGCCACCGCGTCCGGGGCGACCGTCGCACCGGCCTGCCCCAGCGCCTCGAGCGTGCCGGCGCTGAGCTCAGCGGCCGCCCCCTCCGCCAGACCCTCGATCACGCTCTGGATGTTCCGGGCCGCCTCGGGGTTGCGGCCGTGGTTCACGTAGAGCTCGAGCACGACCGGGTCGGTCGCCTCAGGCCCGAGCGCAGCGAGCGTGTCGCTGGCCCCGGCAGGGATCACCAGGCCGGCGGCGACCTCCTTGTCGTCGAGCTGCTGCTGCAGGGCGTCGTGGTCGGTGCTGCGCACCCAGTCGATGACCGCGACGTCCGCACCGGTCACCTCGTCGGCCAATCCACCACCATCGAGGTCGAGGACGGCGACGGGGACGTCGGACAGATCAGCGCTCGTGGACGGCCCGAAGGTGGCCACCCCGAGCAGGATGTGGACGGCGATGACGGCGATGAAGACGCCGACCACCTTGCGTGAGCGGAGGAACCCTTGCATGTCACGACCCCCTCTAGGTCTCGGGCCGACGGCCGCCGACCCTCGGATTACGGCTCGTTCTGTAACGTTTCTGGACCCGGCGAGCGCCGCGGTGGCCACCGGGAGCAGGAGGCACCGCGCCTCGCCGGTCGATCAGCGTCGTGGCGTGGCCACGGATGGGCGTGGCTCGCGGCGCATGGCCCACACGGGAGGCCCGGCGGGCAGGTCGATGCGCTGGACGATGACGAAGCCGTGGCGCTCGTAGAACGGGATCAGCTCCGGCTTGGACGCCTCGAGGTAGGCGGCCAGACCCTCGCGGTCGCACCGATCGAGAACCGGCGCGAGCACCGCTCCGGCCAGACCCAGGCCCTGGTGGTCAGGGTCGGTCCCGAGGTAGGCGAGGTACCAGTACGGCTCGGACGGTTGGCGGCGCTGCACCCGAACCAGACCGGACAGCACGAGGGGCAGCCGGCCCCTGTAGGCAGCGGCGAGGCCCGTTAGCACCCGCAGGATCTGGCCGGGGGTGACCTGGGTACTGCCCGGCGGCGCCCACAGGGCCGCACACCGCAGCTGTGCGTCGGCGTACACGTGCCCCTTGGGCAGGTACAGCTCGGTGATCGCAGCGAAGGCGCGGCCACTGCGCTGCCGTCGACGCCGTGGGCCAGGGATCGCCCAGGCGACCACGGGATCGTCGGCGAAGGCACGAGCGAGCAGTCGAGCGATGCGGGGCACGTCCGCCGAGATGGCAGTGCGCACGTCGTGGCGGTGCAGCGTGTGCGTCGAGGTGGTCATGACAGCTCCTGTCCCGGTGAGCCCGCGCGGCCCGCCGCGCTGTGCGGGATCGACCTCGGTGGCCGGGCCCCTCAGCTGGCCGGCAGTTGCGCCGTTCTTATCTTTACGTTACGCCATGGAATGTAACATGCCCCGGGCGGGTGCGGAAGTGCCGGGATGCAGGTCATGACCAAGGGCCCTACGGATGGGGACGGAGGGCCCCAGGCCACGGCGTTGCGGCACGTGGCGCAGCCGCCACGGCACCCCGGCGCAGCGGCGTGGTCACTGCAGGCGCTGCAGCAGGGCGCACAGCAGGTCGAGGAGGCGCTCGACGCGCGCCTCGATGGCCTCGGTCTCCACCGCAGCAGGCCGCAAGGCCTGGTAGGTGAAGGCGCCCGCCACCACATCCGTCAGCAGGTCCGGGTCCGCGTCCGGCGCCAACTCTCCCCGCGCCTGCGCGCGCAGGAAGATCTCCCCGAAGGCCGCCCGCCGCTGCGCGATCGCGTCGCGCCAGTAGGTCGCGGCGAACTCCGAGCCCTGGGCGTTGGACACGAGCAGGACCGCGAGGAACTGCAGCAGGAGCGGGTGCCGCAGCGCCGAGGCCCGCGGGAGCAGCTCCGCACGGAGGTCACCACCCAGCGTGCCGGTGTCGGGCGCCGGCTCGTCGCTGCGCAGCGCCTCGACCGAGGCGGCGACCAACTCCTCCTTGGAGGCGTACCGGCGGTAGACCGTCGGTCGCCCCACCCCCGCTCGCGCGGCGACATCGGTCACCGTGAGGCGCTCGAACCCCACCTCCACCAGCAGCTCGCGGGCAGCTGCGAGGATGGCGTCGTCCGCCTGCCGATCGCGTGGACGCCCGGGGGCGCGCTGCACCCCCACGGGAGGGCCTGTTCCCGGCGCCATGCCCGGCTCCTCGTCGCCGTCGACGCACCCGGTCGACAGCCCATGGCACGTCACGCTACCACTATACGTGACAGTCCGTAACGGATACCCGCAGTGGGATCAGGTGCCGGGATCGACGCCCTGGTGGCGTGCATCGGGACGTCGCGGTGCCGGCCCCTCGTCACGCGGCTGCGCGGCGTCGTCGCTGCCACGGCCGGTCCCTCGCAACCCCAGGGCGATGCCACCGGAGAGCAGGCCACGGACCAACGATGCCGCGGCGGCCAGCTGCGCACCCAGGGCCTGGAACCCGCGGGTGGTGCCGTTGGTGGCGAACAGCAGGGCTGCGAGCGCCAGCAGGGCGACCGCGACCGCCATCGCCACCAGGGCCGTACGGCCGAAGACCCGTGACCTGGCCGTACCCGGGACGCCACGGACCGCCGCCACCGCCCACGCCCCCCCGGGCCAGATCAGGACAGCCGCCAGGAGCCAGAGTTGACCGGGCAGCGACACCGCGAGCGGGAGCGTGGGGCTGTGCACGTGGGGACCTCTCCAGGGGGACCGCCGGACCCGTCCCAGCGGGTCCGTCCCCAGGGCACCGCCCGCCCATGGCGCCGACCACCCACGTTCGGGCAGGGGTGGTCAGGGTGCGACTCGGGCCTGTCGACGTTCGCCACCACGCGCACAGGCGGTCCCGGGCTGCCGGCGGTCCCGGCTGACACGGTCCCACGCTGCCGGCGGTCCCGGCGGTGGCTGGCTCCTGGGCTGGAGCCCAGGAGCCAGCCACCGAGCGCCTTGCCCCGGCTTGTCAGCGCCCCGGACAGGTCGGGACCTGGGCGCTCTCCCAGGAACCAGCCATGTGCCGCGACGGCGGGCACCTCGGTGGGAGGTGGGCCTACGCTCGGGGCGTGTTCCCCCCCCCCGCACGGGTCTGCTCAGAGTGCGGGCCCGCCTCTCGCGGTCCACGCGCTTCTGCCCGCGCTGCGGGGCCCCGAGTCGGCGACCGACCACAGCGGTGGCCCTGCTCGTCACCGTCACCCTCGTCGGGCTCGACCCCGACCCGCACCCCGCCCGCACGCAGACGACGACGGGTCACTGACCACCCCCGTGGAGGTGCCACCTCCCGGCCCGCGCGGCAGCGACCGGGACCGCGGCGGGACGCCACAGCGCGGCGCGATTGGCGCCGATGCAGCAGCCCGTGCACCTCCGGCGTGCATCGCCGAGGACGGAGCGAGCTGCGCCGAGGCGGTGCTCGCGACGCCCGACCTGATCAGCGCCGTGGACGTCAGCTTCGGTGCCGTCGCCGTGGACAGCTCCCTCACGCTGCGGCGGCTCCAGCTGATCGGGGAGCGGTCACAGGTGCGCTGGAGCTCCGCTTCCCCCCACGTCGTCGACGACGTCGCACCGGCGGCCAAGCCGACGGCCATCGTGGCCCTGGACGCCGCGGACGGCTGCCCACGGTGGCAGCTCGAGGGCCCCTTCGACGACCTCCCGCCGCTGGCCTCCGGGGTCGCGGTGATCCATGATGGCCGTCTGGACGTCCTACACCCGGACCACCCCGGGACACGGAGGTCCCGGGACATCGGCACCACCGCGCGGTTCGCCCAGGGGACGCACCGGCCGAACCACCGTCCGATCCCCGCCACCGGCACCGACGCCGAGGTGTTCCTCGATCCCCACAGCGGCGAGGTCCTGGCCGGTCTCGGGCGCTCCGCCCGGGCGACCCGGACGACCACAGGCCAGGTCGTTGCAGCCGTCTGGGAGGACGGCGACGACGGCGCCGACACCACCTTGCTCGGCTTCGGCATCGACGGGCAGCAGCGGTGGCAGACCGCGGGGCCGGAGCAGGCCTGCTGCCGACTCGAGCTCCGGCCGACCGACGAGGGACGGGTCATCGCCACCTTCCCCGGCGCTGCGGGCACGGAGACCGCCCGGCTCCTCGACCCCACCACCGGAGCGGTGCTGCAACGGCTCACGCGGCCGCACGACGTGGCCCAGCTCCCCCTCACCGTCGCAGGCTCGACGATCGTCCGGATGGACGGTGCCGCCTTCGTGGGCGCCGACCCCGCCGGTACACCGAGGTGGCGCGCGGAGAGCCAGCCCCAGCTGCTGTCCGCATCCCCCTTGCCGCTCGGCACCCGCGACGGGCGCATCCAGCCACCCGAGCCACCACCGCTCGAGGCGTCGACCGCTCCGTGAGCGTCCGGGCCACCGAGCCTCAAGCACCCCCGCAACGGCGCCGTTGAGATGGGATGACGACGGGGGCCCGATGCACCTCTACACCCTGCCAGGACTCACCGACCAGATCCATCGCGGTCGCTGGGATGCGACCGATCTCGCCGACCGACTCGCACCCCTGGAGTCCCCCCTCCGTCTGGGGGCCCTGCTCACCCCCTTGCACGGCGCGGTGTTCCGGCGACGGGAGGGCAAGCAACGGCTCATCTTCGTCCCGCTGCGCACCGGCGAGGGGGCATGGCACCTGGTCCTCGTCGCGGTGATGGACCGGCGGACGGGCGATCAGCAGCACGGTCCCTACCGCGAGCTCCTCGACCACACGCAGCGTGCCCGGAAGCGGTACCTGGAACTGCTGGACACGACGCAGCCTGAACTCGTCGCCGGGTCGACGCACCGACCGCCCGTGGCCATGCCCGACCTCCCTCCCGAGCTGCACCTCTGGGCCCGAGAGATGCGCGAACTGTCCAGCTCCCTCGAGGACGTCATCCCGCCCACGCCCGGTGCGATCACCTTCGGGCAACTCGACGCACACCAGCGGGAGATGCTCGACGGTCCCCTGCGGACCTCGACACCCCGGTTCCTGACCGGGCGTGCCGGCAGCTCGAAGTCGACCCTGCTGCACCACCAGTTCGCGCGCTACGCAGCCACGGCCCTCGAGCAGGCTGACGATCTCACCCCGCGGTTCGTGACCCGTAGCGAGCATCTGCTGCGCGACGCCCGTGAGAAGGTCACCACGATCCTGCTGGAAGAGCACGGTTACGCGGTGCTGGCACCCGACGTGGTGCCGGCGGTGCGCAGCTGGATGTCGACCACCTCCGGGCTGATGCGCGACCTCGTGCTCCGGGCCGGGGCCAGCGCCGACGAGTGGCGCGCGGAGGACCACGTGTCGACCGCACGCTTCCGGGAGCTCTACACCGGCAGGCGCGCCAGCGGGCGGCCCCTCGCCTCGAAGGCCCACTGCTTCACGGACCATCAGACCCAGGATCGCGTGCACTGGACGACCGCGTGGTTCGTCATCCGTGCGCTGATCCGGGGGCACGACCCGGCAGAGGAGCTCGACCCCGACGCATACGAGGAGCTCCCCGCCCGGTCGCGTGTCGTGACCGATGCACAGTTCGAGCAGGTGCACGAGAAGGTCCACACGGCCTGGTACTCCCCACTGCTCACCGAACGAGGACGCTGGGACGACCAGTCACTGGCACGTGCAGCGATCCGGCACCCGCACACCGACCTGCGCATCACCGGGCTGGTCTGCGATGAAGCCCAGGACCTCTCACGGGTGGAGCTGCTCGCCCTCCTCGGCGCCACTGAGCTGCTGCGCTACGACCTCGGCCGCGAGGCGATCACCTGCCTGCCCTTCGTCTTCGCCGGGGACGAGTCGCAGACCCTCGACCTCACCGGCTTCCGCTGGGCCAGCATCACGAGCGGCTTCTATGAGCTGACCGGTGCTGCGTTCGGGTCAGTGGGGAGCCGACGGATCGAGGACGAGCAGCTCGAGAGGAACTACCGCTCCGCATACGAGATCGTGGAAGCGGCCAACGCCATCCAGCGGCTGCGCACGGAGCGCTACAGCGAGAGCGGGGCACAGCCGCAACTGGCCCACAGACCGCCCTCGCAGCGACCGATCCACCTGGTCGATCGCGACGGCGCACCCCGCAGCGCCCTCGTCGACACCCTCCGTGTCAGCAACGTCATCCTCGCCTGCGACGAGGGAGCCGAGCATGACGTCGTGCTGGCCGATCCGGTGCTCCGGGACGCGATGGCGCTCCGCGCACCGGAGTGGGTCGAGGACGGACAGGGGGTCGCCCCGGTCTACACCGCGCAGGCGCTCAAGGGCCTGGAGGTCGACGAGGCGGTCCTCTACGGCTGGGGCGACGAGCTCCTGAGCGACAGCCACCGGCCCGAGCTGGCCCAACGAACCAGCTACGCGCGGTGGTACGTCGCCGTCACCCGCGCGATGCAGCAGCTGACCGTCATCGAGACCACGACCGGCCGCAAGCTGTGGGACGACCTCGACCTGCCCGAGGAGATCCTCGAGGAGCACCTGCTCGAGCACGTCCACGACACCGAGGCCCAGCTGCGTGCACGCGCTGACGAGGCGCGACAACGCGGGATGGAGGCCCGCCGCGCGGAGGAGCTGTTCCGTGCCCGGCAGGACTACCGGACCCTCGGCGACCAGGACGCGGCGACCGAGGCAGCGGCCTTCGGGCACCGCTTCAGCGGCGAACACGGCGAGGCCGCCGAGCTCTTCCTGCAGCTCGGTCGGACCGACGAGGCCGTCACCGAGCTGTGGCGTGCGCACGACTGGCCGCGACTGGCCGAGCTGGCGAGCGACGCAGACCCGGTCAGGGTCGCACGGCTCCTCACACAGCCGGCGAACCCGGCAGCCGTGGAGCCGGGCCGCAGTGCGCTGATCCACTGCCACGCGCAGGCGACCGCCGAGGGTGAACCCCTCGACCTCGTGGACGCGCTGGCCTCCGTGGTGGACCAGGGGCTGCGGGCAGGATGGCAGACCACCGATCAACTCCTCGACGCGCTCGCCGACGAGCCCCTGCTCGCCCGAGGCCGACGCGACGGCGCCGCCGGGCTCGTCGCGGACGCCGTCGCCGTCGACCTGGACGTGGACACGCTCGCCGACGGCGTGCGCGAACGCTACGACCACCGCCCACGCCTCGTCCTCTGCCGGTGGATGACCACACGCCCGTCCTGGGACGACGCTGATCGCGAGCGGTTCGTCGACGCGCTCCGGGCGGGGGCTGACGACACCGCAGCGGCGCTCGCTGCGCACCTCGGGCTGACCGAAGCAACGGCTCCTCCTCCGCTCCCCGCGGCGAGCCAACGCGGCCGACAGAGCCAGAGCAGCCGCCGCACGGCCCCTGCACCCGCTCGGACGCCGGGCCTGCAGGTCACTCCCGGTGAGCCGTGGACCGGTCCCCGTGGCACCGAGGTGTGGAAGCTCTCGAAGCAACATCGGAAGCTGATCAGGAAGCGGGACGAGGCCACCCTGGCATCCCTGGTGGGTGAGGAGCCCGCCGGCCGCTTCGTCACGACCGCGCTCACCATCCGTCCTGACGGTGGCAAGGTGTGGGTGGACGGGGATGGCGTGGCGACCATCCTCGTCGATGGGCGCCTCACGGCGCTCGGCCTCCTACCAGGGCGCGGGGACCACCCCGCGGCGGCGACACCGCGACGGCCCGCAGGGCAGTCCGGGCAGCCGAGGAAGGCCCCGGCCCGCCCCCCGTCACCGTCTCACCGGGACGCCTCGGCGATCCGTCTCCCCGAGGTGGATGGCTGGCCACCGGGATCACGGCGCTACCTGCTGCACCGGCGCGACATCAGCGACGCGACGACCGGCACGACGCTGTCCTCGGTGATCGGCACCACCGCGGCGGCTGAGGTCGCCAGCCGCCTGCTGCAGCATCGACCGAGCGGTGGCCGCATCTACGTCGCCCCTGACGGCCGTGTCGTCACGCGCCCCAAGGACCGCTACCTCGTCATCGGTGCGGTGTCGCCGCAGGAGTGGTTCGGCCGAGCTCGCTGACGGCCGCTCACCTCACATCCTCGCGGAGCCGGGCAGCGAGCGCAGAGAAGCCGAAGGCCTCGGCGTCCGCAGGGTCGCCGACCACGACCAGCAGCGAGCGGGCCCGCGTCGCCGCCGTGTAGATCGCGCGGCTGACCTCCTCGGCCCGGTCCGCCTTCGCCGCGTCGATGTCCAGCCCGAGAACGACCACGGGTCGCTCCATGCCCTTGAAGGACGCGCTGTTGGTCGCCACCCGGCCACCCGCGAGCGCCGTGGCAGCGAGCGCGTCGGTGGCGCCACGGTGCGGGTTGTGGAACAACCACAGGACGGCGAGGTCCCGGTCGTCGATCCGCTGATCACGTTGCAACTGGCGGGCCACGGCCTCGCTGCGCGCCACCACCTCGGTGCTGTCGACCGGCACGAAGCGCACCTCGGGTCCGTCCACGGTCAGGCAGTCGAGTGCAACATCACCGAAGTCGCCGGCGAAGCTCGCGATCGCCCGCGAGTTGCGGAAGTTCTCCCGCAGCTCGTGCTCCACCTCGAGGAAGTCGGGCAGGGCGGCGTCGGCCTGGAGGAGATCCTGGCGTCGGTCAGCGAAGGCGTACCACCGCCCGCGCCGGGACAGCAGCCCGGCGACGGCCAGGACCCACAGCTCGGTCAGGTCCTGCGCTTCGTCGAGGACGATGACGTCGAACTCACCCGCGGTCGTCGCCGGGGTCAGCCCCGATGGCAGCGTGTCGTGGTACCAGGCGGCCACATCCTCACCGGGCTGCCCGACCGATCCGTGCCCGGCCAGATCGACGAGGTTGCTCACGACCACACGACCGGTGGGGTCAGCGGTCACCTCCGCCGCGGCCGGGCTCCCGATGGCCTCGAGCTCCCGCTGCAACGCGGTCCGCAGCCACGCTGCCAGCATCACGTTCCAGCAACCCAGCAGCACGCGCTGCCCGAGGGAGGCGTACTGCACCGCAGCCTCCAGGGCCAGCACCGTCTTGCCCGTGCCCGCGGCCCCACGCACCAGCACGTGTGGGTGGGTGGCGAACCGGCGCAGCACGTTGCGGTGCGACTCCGTGTGGATGCGCACCTGGGCCTCGTGCTCGTCGACAGCGGCGGCGAGGGTGTGCCGCCCGTCGCGGCTCCGACCCCGCAGGAACTCGGCGATCCGTCGTGCCGCCACCTCCCCGATCGGCTGCTCCCCCTGGGCGAGGGCGCCGCTGGTCCGGCTGTACAGCAGCTCGAGCTGGTCCGCAGCCAGCGCATCCCACAGGCGGGCCTCGTCGAGGATCGGTGCACCCGGCGCCTCGAG
>SKTN01000229.1 GCA_007117945.1 Nitriliruptoraceae bacterium
GCACCGACCACGTGCACCGACCACGTGCACCGCAAGGAGCAGCGGGGTGTCCGAGCACGAACGCGCAACCGCGCCCCCCGGCGACGGGGCGAGGCCTCGCACACGCCGGATCCTCGGCGCCGCGGCAGGACTGCTCGCGGTGCTGCTCGTGGCCCTGGCCATCGACGGCGCCCTCGCCGTGCGGGACCTGCGCACCGCGGAACGCGACGCACGCGCCACACAGGCGGCACTGGAGACGGGGCTGCTCAGCGATGCACTGCGCTCGGCCGAGGACGCCACCGACGCAGCGACAGCAGCTGACCGGCGCCTGACGCGCAGCCACTGGCGTGCCGCCGCAGCACTGCCCGTGGTCGGTGGCGACGTCGCGGCCCTGCGTGCCCTGGCGGCGACCGGCGCGGCCGCCGCAGGCCTGGTCGACCAGGTGCTGGTGGCCGCCGGCCCCGTGGTGGACGCCGGTGCGGACGCGCTCGTGCTCGACGGGCGCCTCGACATCGACCTGCTGCGAGCCATCAGTGCGGCCCTCGAGGAGGCGGATCTCGCCACGCTCCAGGCCGCTCGCAGCGAGCTCGCCGACCGGGCGGAACGCCCTCGATCCGCGACGCTCGGCGACGCCGCCCACCAGGTCCTCGACGTCACGGGCGAGCTGGCCACCGCCCTACCGAAGGCGGGTGAGCACCTGTCGCTGGCGGTCGCCCTGCTCGGCGGTGATGGGGACCGGCGCTACCTCGTCGCCGTCCAGAACCCCGGCGAGCTGCGCGGGACCGGCGGCCTGATCGGCTTCCTCGCGGTGCTCGAGCTCCACGACGGCGAGGTGCACCTTGCCGAGCCGACGGGTATCGACGCCGACACCGCGATCGACGGGACCGTGCTCGTGCCGCTGGGCGCCTTCAGTCGCTCGACGCGCTTCGACATCACCGCGCCGGAGGCCTACCAGGCCCGCTACGGCAGCGTCGGGGGCGCGACCTTCCTGCCGAGCACCAACGTGGATCCGGACCTCCCGACGGTCGCACCCCTGGTGCTGGCCCAGTACGAGCAGGCCAGCGGACAGCGTCTGGACGGGCTGCTGGCCCTCGACCCACTCGGGCTGCAGCTGCTGTTCGAGGCGATCGGCCCCCTCGACGTCCCCGACGACGCGGCTGCGCTGTCAGCGGAGCTCCCCGACCCGATCCCCGCAGAGCGCATCGCGGAGGTCCTGCTCATCGACTCCTACGAGGTGCTCGGCGGCGGCAGTGACGAGCGGCGCCGCTACCACGCCGAGGTTGCGGGTGCTGCACTGCGCACGCTGCTCGCCGGTGAGTGGGAGCCGCTGGCGATCGCCCGCGCGCTGGACACCGCTGCCCACGCGCGGCACCTGCAGTTCCACAGCAGCGAGCCCGAGGAGCAGCGCCACCTCGAGGAGCTCGGCATCACCGGTGCCCTGCGCGCCCGGGAGGACGGTGACGACCTGCTCGGCGTGACCGTGGTCAACATCGGCGGGAACAAGGCCGACGTCCACGTCGCCCACGAGCTGCAGCACGACCTGCGCCTCGAGGTCGTGGAGTCCGACCGTGGCCGTGAGCTGTGGCGGGACAGCGAGACCCGGCTGCGCATCAGCAACGCCGTCGACGTGGATAGCGATCCCTACATCAGCACCTCGCTCCAGCCGACGAGTCCGAGCGAGCCCCGGGTGACGACCGGCGAGCTCGGGTTGGTGCGTAGCTGGGTGACGATGTGGGTGCCGCCGGGCGCGACGCTCGTGCGCGCCACCGACCTCGATGGTGGGCAGCTGACGACCTGGCAGGACGCGATCCACGGGCTCGAGACCGTGGACCAGTTGCTCGAGACCCCCCACGAGCAGACCACCGGCGTCGACGTCGCCCTGCGCGGTCCCACCGGCATCCTCGCCGAGGGGGACACCCTCACCTACCCCCTCACCCTGTGGCGGCAGGCCAAGGGTGTGGCCGACCACCTCGACGTGCGGATCGAGGCACCTGCGGGCTGGCGGATCGCCGCCGTCGAGGTGGCCGCGGAGGGCCCGCAGATCGGGCTGGGCCCTGCACCCTTCACCGGGCCCGTCGAGGTGACCGCGCGCACACCCGACCTGGTGCAACTCGAGGGGGCCATGACCGCGGACGTGCGGGTCACGCTCGAACTCGAACGCGACGACTGACGTCGTTCACCGCAGCCGCGATGCGTCGTACGACACCGGACAGCGTGGGCCGATCGGCGGCACGATCAGCCGGACCGGCACCCACACCTCAGCTGATGGTCACGGGCGTGCCCAGGGGCAGGAAGGTCGCCATCTCGCTGATGACGTCGTTGTGGACCCGGATGCAGCCGTTGCTCACGGTCTGACCGATCGAGTCGGGCTGGTTGGTGCCGTGGATGCCGATGACGCCTTCGCCGCCTGCGAAGTCGAGATGCACGTCACTGAACCCGGAGAGCCCGTAGGCGAAGGTGCCGTAGACACCGGTCGGGTCCGGCGGCTGCAGCAGCTCGATCAGGTAGTAGCGCCCACCGGGGGTCGGTGTGTCCTGCGCGCCGTAGCCGATGTCCGCCTCGAGCACCACCTCGCCCTCGCGCTCGATCGTGAGCTCGAAGGCCTCCAGGTCGACGTCGACGCTGTACGGGTTGGTCGCCAGGGTCACGTCGGCCTCGCGGATCCATCCCGTGGAACCGTTGGGGCGGACGGGGAGCAGCACCTTGAGCCATCCGTCACGGCGCTCCTCGACCAGGAACACCCGCGGGGCACCGCGGTCGGTCGGGTGCGCGAGGGCGTGGGTCACCTCGCTGTCCCCGTCCGCGTCGGCGAAGACCTCGACCTCGTCGACCACGCTGGTGGCCACCAGGCTGACGTTCGGATCCTGGGGTGCAGGCTCGGCGGCAGGCTCGTCGTCCTCAACCGGCGCAGGCTCCTCGGCCGTGTCCTGCTCGTCGGGCGCGGTGGGCGCCGGCTCCTCAGGCGCCGCCTCCTCGGTCGGCTCCACCTCCTGCTCTGCGGGAGCTGGTGCCTCCTCGGCGCCACAGGCGGTGACCAGCACCAGCAGCAGGGCGCTGCAGCAGGCGACCAGCCCTGCACGTGACCGGGATCGCCGGATGGGACTGCACATGGTGCTACCTCTCCCGCCGCACCCCGTGGAGACGCTCGGGACCGGGTCGCAGCGTACCGGCCGTGGTGCTCGTTCAGCCGGGCCGCGCCACCCACCCCCGGCGGGCCCGCAGCGCGCGCAGCCCGGGCCCGCAGCGCGCTCAGCGGGGCCCGAAGCGCGGCCCCGGCCCGAGCTGGCCCATGCGGCGCGCCTGCTCCTCGAGCGCGGCGATGCGCTCCGGGATCGGCGGGTGGGTCATGAACATCCGCATCGCGGCGCGACCCCCGAAGGGCGCAGCGATGAACAGGTGCTGCATCGCCTGGTTGGTCTCCGCGGGGGTCCCACCCGCGCGCAGTCGGCGGGGGTCGTTCGACGCGGCGTCCAGCTTCGCCAGGGCGCTGGCCAACGCGAGGGGCTTGCCCGTCAGCTCCGCCCCGGTGTGGTCGGCCAGCGACTCCCGGGAGCGGGTGATCGAGGCCTGGATCACCAGGGCCACGATCGGCGCGATGATGGAGGCCGCCAACGCCGCCAGGGGGTTCGGACCGTCCTCGCTGGAGCCGAAGAAGGGGATCCAGCGGAGCACGAAGGCGAGGTAGGTGATCATCGTGCCGATGGCCGCGGCGACGGACCCGATCAGGATGTCGCGGTTGTAGACGTGCTGGAGCTCATGGCCCAGCACACCCTCGAGCTCCTCGGTCGTCAGCGCGTCGTAGAGCCCCTGGTTGACCACCACGGCGGCGTTGCGGGGGTTGCGGCCCGTGGCGAAGGCGTTGAGCTGCGGTGAGGGGCTGATGTAGAGCTTCGGCATCGGCTGACGGGCCTTGGTCGCCAGCCGTTCCACCAGCAGGTGGATGTCACGGTGGCGGACCGGGTCCAGGGGCTCGGCGCGGGCCATCCGCACGGCGATGCGGTCGGAGAAGAAGTAGCTGACCCCGTTGATACCGAGCGAGACGAGCAGCATGACGGTGAGGAAGGTGTTGGACCCGGTGCCGGCGTCGAGCATCGAGCCGATGGCCAGCAGCACACCCGTGAGCCCGGCCAGCAGTACGAAGGTCCTGGCACTCTTGAACATCGTCGCGACCTCCCTCGTCAGCGGCCGCAGCAGCCACGGCACCCGGCGGTGA
>SKTN01000221.1 GCA_007117945.1 Nitriliruptoraceae bacterium
AGCCGGACCGAGCAAGCTCCTCCACCCAGGGGCCGCCGAAGCGGCTCATCGGGCCCCGTCACGGGCGAGCACCGCCCGTGCGACGCGGGAGACCGGTGGACGCCCGAGCTGGTCGGCCATCCAGCCGGAGACGGCGATGACCTCCGAGAGGTCGACACCGGTGTGGACCCCGGAGCCCTCCAGGGCGTAGAGCAGATCCTCGGTGGCGAGGTTGCCGGTCGCACCCGCGGCGAAGGGGCAGCCGCCGAGCCCGCCTGCACTGGTGTCCGCGGTGCTCACCCCGGCCTCCAGGGCGGCCAGGGTGTTGGCCAGCCCCTGGCCGTAGGTGTCGTGCAGGTGCACCGCCAGCCGGTCGATGAGCACGGTGTGCGACAGCAGCTCGATCAGGTCCTGGATCTGCAACGCCGTACCGACCCCGATGGTGTCGCCCAGGGACACCTCGTCGCAGCCGAGCTCGAACAGCTCCGTGGTGACCCGGACCACGTCCGCCGGTGGGACCTCGCCCTGGTAGGGGCAACCGCACACCATCGACACGTAGCCGCGGACCCCCAGCCCGTGCCGCTTCGCACGCCGTACCACCGTGCGGAACCGTTCCAGGCTGGCGTCGATACCCCGGCCGAGGTTGCGCTCGCTGAAGGGCTCCGAGGCGGAGGCGAACACCGCGATGTCCTGTGCGCCGGCGGACAGCGCGGCGTCCAGCCCGCGGTCGTTGGCGACCAGCACGGGGTAGCGCACCCCGCGGACCGGGGTGATGCCCGTGAGCACCTCGGCGGCGTCGGCGAGCTGGGGGACCAGGTCGGGGCGCACGAAGGAGGTGGCCTCCACCACCTCGAGCCCCGTGGCTGCCAGGCGGTCGATGAAGGCGATCTTGGTGGCCGTGGGCACGGTGTCGGGCTCGTTCTGCAACCCATCGCGCGGCCCCACCTCGACGATGCGCACACGGGGCGGCAGCTCCATGGGGGGTTCTCCTCAGCTGCTGGGGTCGAAGGTCAGCAGGGTCGCTCCGGCCTCCACGGCCTGACCGGTGCGCACGTGGAGCGCGGTGACCACCCCGGCGACGGGGGCGCGGACGGGATGCTCCATCTTCATGGCCTCCACCAGGACCAGGGTGGTGCCGGCGGTGACCTCCTGGCCCTCCGTCACCTCCACCGCGATCACCGTGCCGGGCATGGGTGAGGTGAAGGTGGCTGCCGCCGTCGGCGCGGTGGCGTCCGCGTGGCGGACGGGTGGGACCTCCTCGAGCAGGCGCGTGCGACCGTCACTGCTCAGCCACACCTGCCGGGCGCCGTCGGCGCGGCGCACCACCTCGGTGTGCGGTTGTTGGGGGGTGTCGGGACTGGTGGGCAGACGGGTGCTCTCCACCGTGGCCTGGAGCCCGTCGGGACCCGGTGGGCGGCCCGGTGTGCGTCGCAGGTGCACGGTCCGTGCCGCGGGTGGTACCGCGGCGCGGTCCCGCAGGGTGACAGGCCAGCCACCGCCACCGCCCGTGCGGACGGCACCGAGGCGCGCCCAGGGGTCAGCGGCGCTCGACGCCACCCCGTCGGCGTGGAGCGCCCGTGCCGCTGCGGCCACCTCGGCGTCGGACAGCGGCGGTGGGCGCCAGCCGGCGAGGTGCTCGGGGAGGAACGCGGTGGTCAGCTCGCCCGCTGCGAAGGCGGGGTGGGCCAGGATGGCGTCGAGGAGCTCCCGGTTGGTCACCACGCCGTGCACCACCGTGGTGGCCAGCGCCGCCCGGAGCCGGGAGATGGCCGACGCCCGGTCGGGTCCGTGGGCGATCAGCTTGCCGAGCATCGGGTCGTAGAAGCGGGTCACCTCGCTGCCGCTGGCGATCCCGACATCCGTGCGCACACCAGGGCCCTCGGGCAGCCGGAGCGCGGTGACGGTGCCGGTCTGTGGGAGCTGCTCCACGGGGTCCTCGGCGTAGAGGCGTACCTCGATGGCGTGCCCGTCGCAGCGCACCTGTTCCTGGGTCAGCGGCAGGTGCTCCCCGGCAGCGACCCGCAGCTGCAGTTCCACCAGGTCGAGGCCCGTGACCAGTTCCGTGACGGGGTGCTCGACCTGCAGGCGCGTGTTCATCTCCAGGAAGGCGAAGGTGGGCTCCTCCGCGCCCAGGGTGGTGCCGTCCACCAGGAACTCGAGGGTGCCCGCGCCGCGGTAGCCGACGGCTGCCGCCGCGGTGACGGCGGCGTCCCCCAGGCGGTTGCGCAGCGCGTCGTCCACCACGGGAGAGGGCGCCTCCTCGACCAGCTTCTGGTGGCGGCGCTGCACGGAGCACTCCCGCTCCAGCAGGTGGATGACCGCGCCGTGGTGGTCGGCGAGCACCTGCACCTCGATGTGGCGGGGCCGGGCCACGAGGCGCTCCAGGATCACCCGGTCGTCGCCGAAGGCGCCCCGGGCCTCACGGCGGGCGCTGACCAGGGCCTCGGCGAGCTCGTCGAGCTCGTGCACCACCCGCATCCCGGTGCCCCCACCGCCGGCGACGGCCTTGACCACCAGAGGTGCCCCGAGCTCCTGGCCCGCGGCGATCAGCGCCGCGTCGTCGAGGGAGGCGTCGTCCTCGCCGGGGATCACGGGAACGCCGGCCGCGGCCAGCCGGCGCTTGGCGGCGGCCTTGTCGCCCATCAGGGCGATCACCTCCGGGGTCGGACCGACGAAGACCAGCCCGGCCTCGCCGACGCGGCGGGCGAAACCGGCGTCCTCGGCGAGGAACCCGTAGCCGGGATGGACGGCGTCGCAGCCCGTGCGCACCGCGGCGTCGAGCAGGGCGTCGACGTCGAGGTAGCTGGCGGGAGCCGGCCCCGGGCCGATGCGCACGGCGGTGTCCGCCTCGCTGCGGTGGGGTTCGTGGACATCGGCGTCGCTGTAGACGGCGACGGTCGACACCCCGAGCCGGCGGCAGGTACGCAGCACGCGGCGGGCGATCTCCCCGCGGTTGGCGACCAGGACCCGTTCGAGCACGCCACGCTCCCAGCCGGTGGACCCCGCAGCCCGGGATTCCGGAGCCATCCGGCCCGGGTGCGGGCGTGACGCTAGCAGCGACCGGTGGGGGAACCCCGAGCCTGCGTGGCACGTCGGACCTCATGTGGGAGTGCCGACGTGCCGAGAACACCGGTGAGGCCCCTACCCGACGCACGAGGAGGAGCACGACCTTGAGACGAGCGAGCATGGTGGCGGCAGTGGGCATGGCCGCGCTGCTGGTCGTGGCCTGCGGCGGACCTGCGGAGGAGGTGGTGGCCGAGGAGCCGGTCACCGAACCCGCGGCGTCCGAGGAGGTGGAGCAGGAGCCGGAGGAGGCGGAGGGTTCGGAGGGGCCGGAGGACGACGCCAACGAGGTCGCTGAGGCGTCGACCGGCGATCCTGCGGCCGGCCCACTGCCCGACCCGGATCGCCTCGCTGACCCCTGCGCAGCGCACGAGGGCCGCGAGATGGACAGCTTCATCGACCTCGTCGCACCGGTGCAGGACCAGGTGGTCGGGGACGAGGTCGAGCTCGTCGGGTGCTCCAACGTCCACGAGGCGACCGTGGTCTGGCACGTGCTGGACGGTGACGGCGAGCTGCTGGACGAGGGGTTCACCACGGCCACCTGTGGCACGGGCTGCGTGGGGGAGTTCTCCGATGTGGTGCCGCTCGAGGCGGCAGCGGGGGAACCCGTCGCCTACCTCCAGGTGTTCAGTCCCAACATGGCCGACGAGGGTCCCGAGCAGCTCGAGCTGGTCGAGGTGATGGTCGTCCTGCAGTGACACGACACGAGCGCCCGGGAGCCGTGGCCCCCGGGCGCTCCGCAGCCTGTCGACGCGTCAGCCGGTGAAGTCCGGCTCCGCCTCGATGGGCTTGGCGGGCTCCGCTTCGCCCTCAGCCTCGAGCTGCTCGTCGAGGACCTCGGTCTCCTCGGGCTCAGGCGGGTAGACCGGCGGGTACATCGGCGGGTAGACGCCCTCGGGCTCCTCCCAGGTCGCGGTGACGGTGTTGGAGGTGCGTTCGCGTTCCAGCAGGTCCACGAAGGTCGCGACGATCCTGTCGGTGCCCTCCTCGGTGCCCTCGTAGGAGAAGGTCGCCTGGCCGTCCTCGTCGGTGGTCGCCGTACCCGTGGCGCCCTCGTGGGGGCCCTCGGTGACGGTGAAGGTCACCTCGACGTCTGCGGCGGGTCCGTCGTCCTCCTCGACCGTGGCCGTCACCTCGTGGGTGTCGC
>SKTN01000135.1 GCA_007117945.1 Nitriliruptoraceae bacterium
CGACGCCACCGAGGCCCCCGACGCCGACCGGCACGCCGCCGGCCTCTCGGCCCTCGCCGCCCTGCAGGAGCGCGCCTGCGCACACCTGGCCAGGGTCGGCTGACGCCCGACCACCCCGACGTGCCCGGGGGCTCGCAGGGCCCGTTCAGCCCGGCGTGCCCGGTCGTGCGGGCGGCTCGATGACGACGTCGTGCTGGTGGGCGAAGCGCGCCTCCACCACGTCCTTGCCGTAGGGGGTCAGGGCCAGCCCGGCCAGCTTGAGGTGCACCACGGTGAAGGGGATCCCGATGATCGTGAGCGCGAGCAGCAGCCCGAAGATCACGTGCAGCAGCGCCAGCCACCAGCCCGCGACGATGAACCACACGACGTTGGCGATGGCCGCGCCGGCCCCGGCGCTCTGGCGGCGCACCACGACCCGGCCGAAGGGCCACAGGGTGAACCCCGCCAGCCGCACCGCGGGTACCGCGAGGGGGATCGTGACGATGAAGACCACGGCCAGGAGGGCGGCGAACAGGTAGGCGATCGCCATCTCGATACCGCTGAGCAGCAGCCACAGCAGGTTGCCGACGGTGCGCACGGGCAGCTCTCCACGGATCGGACCCGCCTACGGTACTGCCCGGCAGAGCCGTCGTAGGTGGTGGCCACGAAGCCCGTCGGAGACACCCCGACACCGCACCACGAACCCCAGGAGGACCCCGTGGACACCACCACCGACACCATCCCCGACCTCACCGTCGACCTCGACGACGGACGCTCGGTACCACTCTCCGAGCTCGCGGACGGGAGCAACCTCGTCGTGTTCTTCTACCCCAAGGCCTTCACCGGGGGCTGTACGGCCCAGGCCTGCCACTTCCGCGACCTCGGCGCGGAGTTCGCCGAGGTCGGGGCCCGTCGCGTCGGCGTGAGCCGCGACGACCTGGACACCCAGGCCCGCTTCTCCGCCCAGCACGGCTTCGACTTCCCCCTGATCGCCGCCCCCGACGGCACCGTCGCCAAGGCCTTCGGTGCCAAGCGCCCCGGTCCGATCCCGAGCAGGCGGCAGACCGTCGTGGTCGACGCCCGGCTCAGGGTCCTGCACCATATCTCCAGCGAGACCAACATGGACGTGCACGCCGACGACGCCCTGGCTTTCCTGCGCCAGCAGCAGGCGGCCTGACCAGCGGAGGGAGCGACCATGCCCGCAGCCGACACCTGGCGTCTGAGCCTGCCCGGTGAGGTGGTCTTCGGCCGTGGGACCCACAGCCAGCTCCCCGACCTGCTGCCCCCCGGTGCCCGGGTGCTGGTGGTGGCCTCCCGTTCCACCGCGCCGCTGGTCGCCCAGCTCCTTCCCGATCCTGGCAGCGAGGTGGCACGGGTGCTCGTCACCGCCGAGCCTGTCCTCGACGAGGTGAGCGCCGAGGTGGAGCGGCTGCGGACGGTGGGTCCCGAGGTCGTGCTCGCCATCGGTGGCGGGAGCGTGATCGACACGGGCAAGGCGCTGGCCGCCTTCCTGCCCAACCGCGACCACCCACCCCGGGAACACCTCGAGGTGGTGGGCGCGGGTCACCCCCTCACCGTCGACCCCCTGCCGGTGTTCGCCGTGCCCACCACCAGCGGCACGGGCGCCGAGGCCACCCACAACGCCGTGCTCGGGGTCCCCGACGCCGCCCGGAAGGTCAGCCTGCGTGATCGGCGCCTCACCCCCCGTGTGGCCCTGGTCGACCCCGAACTCGGTCGCGACGTCCCCCACGCCGTGGCCGTGGCGGCCGGCCTGGACGCTGCCGTGCAACTCGTGGAGGCCGCCGTCACGCCCCTGTCCACCCCACCGACCAGAGCTGCGGCGATGGAGGGCGCGAAGCTCGCCCTGCCCGCCCTCGACCGCCTGGTGCACGGCACGGCCGAGGACGCCGACCGCGACGCTCTGGCCTACGGGGCGTTGCTGAGCGGGATCGCCCTGGCCAACAGCAAGCTGGGCGCGGTGCACGGCTTCGCGGGCGTGCTCGGAGGGCACCGGGATCTCGCCCACGGCGCGCTCTGCGGGTGGTTCGCCGGCCCGGTCCTGTCCGCCACCATCGCCGCGCTGCGCGCGGAGCCCGCCACCGACCGGGCACCCGGCGATGCGGTACCTGCCGCGTCGCGGGCACTGGCCGGCTACACCGAACTCGCCTTCCGCGCCACGGGCGAAGCCGGACCGGACGCGCTGCCGGTCTGGTTCGACCGCCTGGTGGCCGCCGCGGGCCTGCCGGCTCTGGACCTCGACGGTCTGCCCGTCGACGCGGTGGTGGAGGCGGTCCGACAGGCCAGCTCCACCCGGGGCAACCCCGTGGCCCTGTCGACCGAACGACTCCACAGGGTCCTTGAGGACGTCGGCACTACCCGGTCCGGGTGACGCACGGCGCACCGGGCGGGGCGTAGGCTGCGGCGCCAGCCCGGGTCGTGGTCGAGGGCCACGCCGGTGGAGGGGGAGGACCCGACGATGAGCGGCCCGGATCAGCATCCTGCGGATGGCGACGACCGTCGACCTCCCGTTCCTCCCCCGCCAGCGGGGGATGACCCCGACGCGACACGTCGGCTCGATCCGACGGTGCCCGCCGACCCGGCCGAGTACGACGCGACGGTCCCGATCGAGGACGGGCAGCCGACGGGCCCCTCCCCCCTGCGTGGAACGGTGACCGACGCGTCCAGCGGCGCACCCGTGGACGCCGCCGAGGTCGAGGTCGTCGCCCGCGACGGGCAGCTGGTCGGTCGCGCCACCACCGTGGCGGACGGGCGGTTCACCGTCGCCGGTGTCGAGCCGGGGACCTACCAGGTGGTGGTCACCAAGGAGGGCCGGCTCACCGAACGGCACGAGCACACCCACCCCGGCGCTCGCGTGCAGGTCCAGTTGCACGTCGCCCGGGTCAGCGGTTCCGTGCGGCCCGTGGACGCCGCACCGGGGGACGAGGTCGGCGCCGAGGTCTCGCTCGTCGATGCCGAGGGCCACGTGCGCGGACGGACCACCACCGACGCCACCGGGCGCTTCGCCCTGGAGGTGGCCGGAACGGGTCCCCACCACCTCCAGGTGACGGCGGCGGGCTACTTCACCGCACGCCGCGAGCTCGGCGCCGAGGACCTCGCCACGCCGGTGACCGTGGAGCTGTACCCCGCCGAACTGCAGGGGCAGGTCATCGCCGAGGAGAGCGAGGAGCCCGTCCTGGACGCACAGGTCCAGCTGCGCACCACCGACGGCGCCCTCGCTGGTCAGGCGGTCACCGATCCCGGCGGCCGGTTCCTGATCCCCCTGGCCGAGCTGCCGGCACCCGCCACGGCACCATCGGCCAACGCCCCCGGTGGTGACGGTGCGCGCCCCGCTCACGACCAGCGTCATGGTGCGGCGGCCCCGGCGACCCACCGGCTGTCGGTGACCGCCGACGGGTTCGAGCCCGCCGAGGTGGAGCTGACCCTGACCGACGAGGTGCCCGAGGACCACGTCATCGTGCTCGCACCCACCAAGCGGTCCCCCTGGGTGTGGGTCGGTATCGCTGCAGCGGTGCTCGCCCTGATCGCCCTGCTGCTGTGGTGGTTCGGCGGTCCGACGACCACCGTGCCCGACCTCGTTGGCGTCACGGTCGACGACGCCGCGGAGCAGCTCGAGGAGGCGGAGCTCGCCCTCGGCGCCGTGGACACCGAGGAGTCCGACGCCGAGCCCGGAACCGTGCTCGCACAGAGCGAGGAGCCGGGCAGCGAGGTCAGCACGGAGACGGAGATCGACCTCACCGCGGCTGCCCCGCCGGGCACCGTGGTCGTGCCCAACGTGGTCGGCCTGCGACGGGGACCGGCGGAGCGGGCCGTGGAGGACGCCGGCCTCGAGATCGGCATCGTCAGCTTCGAGCCCTCCGCGGAGACACCTGCGGGGCGCGTGCTGTCCTCCGACCCGGTCACCGGGGTGGTGGCCGAGCCCGGTGACGAGGTCGATCTCGTCCTCGCCGTGGAGGCCGACGAGGAGGCGGCTGTCGAGGTCCCCCAGGTCGTCGGGCGTCAGGAGTCGGACGCGCTACGCCTGCTCGACGCCGGCGGGTTCGAGGTGCTGATCAGCCGGGTGCCGGCGGATGCGGCCGCCGGGATCGTGGTCGAGCAGGATCCCGGCGCCCGCACCGAGGTGTCGCCCGGCGCCACCGTGAGCATCGAGATCAGCGAGGGCCCGGCCGCGCCCGACCCCGAGCCGGA
>SKTN01000090.1 GCA_007117945.1 Nitriliruptoraceae bacterium
GCTGGCACCGCTTGACAGCACCAGGGCTGCCAGGCTGGCCATGGCGAGGAAGACCTTCTTCGTCATGTGCACACCTCCATCGAGTCGTCACCGTGCCGCTGCCCTCGCTGTTGGGCGTCGGTCGGATCCGCTTCGCTCGATGGCGGCGTCACCACACGGGGGGCGTGGTCACGCCTCGTACGAGGCCCGGCGGACCGGGCCCTTCACACCGTCGTGCACGTTGCTTCCGGGAGGCCGTCAGGACGACCTCACCCGCGCATCGCTCGCTCTGCAGTTTTCAGTTGGTCCCCCCACGAGCCACCAAGTCGCCAGTCGGGTCGTACGAACGACCTCGACATGACGCCCCTGAGTGACTGCGTGCGCACGGTAGGCTACTCCTCGCGAGATGTCTAGGCATAATCCGGCCCATCAACCTCAGGCCGAAAGCCCGTCGCATGAGCAACATCCCGCACACAACGTGGCAACGCTGTTACGGTCCGCGCACGATCGAGAAGGAGTGTGCAAGGCGGTGGACGTCTCCAGGAACCCTCTCAGCGGCGCTGATGGCACCGCGGAACTCGACGCGGAGATCGACCTCGCCGCGAGCCCGGAACGTCCCGACCTGCACGATCACCCGTCACGCCAGCGGGTGGAGCGGCAGCTGACCAGCATCCCCGGGGTCCTCGCCGTTCGGCTGGTGCCGGGCTACGACCGCGAGGTGGACGAGCTCCACGTGGTGACCACGCCGGAGCGCGGCGCGAAGTCCACGGTGCGCGACGTACAGACGGTGCTGCTCGCACGCTGCGGGGTGAACATCGATCACCGCGTGATCAGCGTCGTCCACCTCGACGAGGAGCAGGTCGCCAAGCGCGCGGTACGGATCGAACTGCTGCGCGTCGGGACGGTCCGCGCCGGCAACCGCCTGATCGCCGAGGTGACCCTCGGCCGTGAGGACGAGGAGTCCCACGGCACAGCCGACGGCGCCGCCACCACGGGCAACCACGCAGCCGCGGTGGCCCGGGCGACCCTGACCGCCTTCAACGGCCTGTTCGACGCCGACCTCGGCATCGAACTGCGGCACGCCACCATCATCCCCCTCGCGGGACACGACGTCGCGGTGACCCTGCTCGAGCTGCGTGACAGCCGTGGCGAGGAGCTCCGTAGCGGAACGGCGATGGTCCGGGAAGCGGAGTCGGACGCGATCGCGCGCTCCGTGCTCGACGCTCTCAACCGCACGATCAGCTCGCTGCGCGACTGACGGACCGAACCACCGGGCCACGGACCGGGCATCGGGCCACGATCGCACCCGCACCGGATCAGCCCGGGTCAGGTCACGTCCCGTGGACCCCGAGCTGCTCGAGGTTGCCGACGTCACCACCGAGGACACCTTCGCGGCGCAACTCGTCCACCAGCGCCTCGGGGGTCGACTCGTGGATGACCGCCAGGGCCCGGAGGTCCTCGCTGCGCACCGACAGCACGCGGCGGTTGAAGTCGCCCCGCTGGATCTGGATCGTCTCCAGGTAGCGGCGTAGGGGCGCGTAGCGGGACCCGAGCGCCTCGAGCCGCCGCAGGTCGAGGACGATCGTGGTCCCGAAGCCACGCTGCGGTGCGCTCTCCCCGGGGAGCACGTCCGCAGGACGGACCCCGTAGAACTCGGCGAGCTCGAGCAGACGGGTCGCGCTGATGTTGCGATCCCCACGCTCGTAGGAACCGATCACCGCGGCCTTCCACCGACCACCGGATGCCCGCTCGACCTCCTGGAGCGACCAGCCGCGGTCGACACGCACCTGGCGGAGGCGTTCACCCACGTCTCGCGAGTAGGACACCGTTCCCTCCCCCTGCCAGGCCGCTCGAGCGAGCCCTCACGATAGCGCGCCGTGGCTGAAGTGGCCTCGGTGGCATCGGAGCGTGACCACGGAGCCTGTCACAGCGACCCGCGTTCCGCCGCCCACGCCAGGGTGGCCGCGAGCCCCTCCTCGAGGGTGGTCCAGGGCTTCCACCCGAGCTCGGCTGCCGCCCTGCGCGCATCGAGGGCGGAGTGGCGGACCTCACCGGGACGGGCGGGCTCCCTGAGCGGTTCGTGGGGGTAGTCGGTGGCAGCTGCCAGGGCGGCGCACAGGCGGTTGATGCTGGTGCGCTCCCCCGTCCCGATCAGCAGGCGGCGGTCATCGGCGCGATCGGCCGCGAGGACGAGTGCGTGGACGACGTCGTCGACGAACACGAAGTCCCGCGTCTGCTCGCCGTCGCCGTAGATCGTCACGGGCTGTCCCGCGAGCATCCGGCCGATGAAGGTCGCCACCACGCCGCCCTCTCCGCTGGTGGTCTGGTGGGGGCCGTACACGTTGGCCAGGGTCAGGGCCGTCGAGGACAGGCCGTAGAGCTCCCGGTAGGTCGCGAGGTAGTCGAGCACCACCCGCTTGGATGCGCCGTAGGGGGAGGCGGCCGGCCGGTCGAAGGACTCGTCGATCGGCAGCTCCTCCAGGGTCGGCTCCCCGTAGGAACCCACGGAGGAGGCGTAGACGACCTTCCGCACCCCCACCGTGCGCGCGGCCTCGAGGACCGCCACGGTCCCGAGCACGTTCACCTCGGCGTCGTGGATCGGGTCCTCGACGCTGCGCCGGACGTCCACCTGGGCGGCGAGGTGGTGGACCACCTCGGGCCGGTGCCGCTCCATCACCGCGTGCAGACCACCTCTGCGGATGTCGAGGCGCTCGAAGGTGAACCGTCCCGCATGCCGCTCGGAGCGGGCCACCTCGAGGTTCTCCAACGCCCCCGTCGAGAGGTCGTCGACGGCGACCACGTCGTGGCCGTCCTCCAACAGCCGTCCTACCAGGTTGGAGCCGATGAAACCGGCCCCTCCGGTGACCAGGACCGGTCCCTCCGTCATCGCACGCTCCCACGCCTGCTGCTGCTCGCCGCCCCGGTGACCACCGGCGGCGCTGCAGCCTACCCACGACCGAGGGGGCCCCCGGAGAGGTCACCGAAGGACGCAGCGGGACCGAGGTCCGACCTCCTCCCGGCCCCGCCCGCGACCACGCCGCGTCGGTGGGATGCACCGGCCAGGTGAGCCAGACCGGTTAGCCCGGGGCGCTGCTCAGCTCGTCGAGCTGGAGCCGGATGCGCTCCTTGAGGCTGGCTGGCGCCGCATCGGTGCACCCCCGACGCACCAGCTCGCGCAGGTGCTCCTCGAAGTCGGCCCGCTCGGTGCACGGCGCGCAGTCGGAGAGGTGCTCCGCGAGACGGGCCTGGGTCACCTCGCCGAGTTCGCCGTCGAGGAAGGCCCCGAGCCGGCTGAGCGCCTCGCGGCACTCGTCGCTGCACTGGGAAAGGTCTGCGGTGGCCATGGTCATCCCTCCACGGAGGCGTCGATCAGGCCTCGACTGGTCGCATAGGTGTGCAACGCCTGATGGAGCGACTTCCTTCCCCGATGCAGCCGCGACATCACCGTTCCGACGGGGGTGTCCATGATCTGGGCGATCTCCTTGTAGGAGAACCCCTCCACATCGGCGAGGTAGACCGCTTCCCGGAAGCTGTCGGGCAGGGCCGCGAGCGCGTCGCGCACCTCCTGGGCGGTGAAGCGCTCCAGGACCTCGCGTTCCGGCGAGCTGCCCGTGGTACGGCTGAGCTCATCGAACAGGGAGAAGTCGTCGATCTCCTCCTGCGGGGACTCCTGGGGGCGGCGCTGGGCCTTGCGGTACATGGAGATGTAGGTCGTGTGCAGCACCCGGTACAGCCACGCCTTGAGGTTGGTGCCCTCCCGGTACTGGTGGAAGGAGCGGTACGCCTTGGCGACGGTCTCCTGGACCAGGTCCTCCGCGTCCGTCCCGTCCCGGGTGTAGCGCAGCGCCGCGGAGTACAGCCGGTCGAGGTAGGGCAGCACCTCGGACTCGAAGCGGACGCGGCGCTCCTCGTCGCCCAGTTCGCGACGCACGGGTGCGTCCTCGGTAGCCGCCTGGTCGGGCGCGGTCGGTTCGCTCACGGCGACGTGGGCTCCTCACTGGGCCGCGCGATCGGGCGGTGCCGTCGCACGATGGGCGGTTGCGGTGCCGTCGGCACGCCGGGGCGACCCGGTGCTGCTGACGACCTCGATGTCGAGGGTAACGGGCGCCCGTTCGGCCCCGGGACGGGTAGGACCGCCCCATCGACCACAGGCGCCATCCACA
>SKTN01000165.1 GCA_007117945.1 Nitriliruptoraceae bacterium
ACTTCCTCGGCAAGGACCAGGTGCTGGACGTGCTGGTGTTCCGGCTCGCCAACTCCCTGCTGGAGCCGGCCTGGAACCGCCACCACATCGCCAGCGTGCAGATCACGATGGCCGAGTCCCTCGACGTGGAGGGGCGTGGCGCCTTCTACGACGAGGTGGGCACCCTGCGCGACGTGGTGCAGAACCACCTGCTGCAGGTGCTGACCCTGGTGGCCATGGAGCCGCCCGTCGACACCAGTGCGGACGCGTTGCGCGACGAGAAGGCCAAGGTGCTGCGGGCGATCCCGACGCTGCAGCCCGAGCAGCTGGTCCGGGGTCAGTACGCCGGCTACCTCGATGAGGACGGCGTCGACCCCGACTCCGAGGTGGAGACCTACGTGGCCCTGACCACCACGATCGAGTCGTGGCGGTGGGCGGGGGTGCCCTTCTCGATCCGGGCAGGCAAGGCCCTGGCCACCACCGCCACCGAGGTGGTCGTGGAGTTCCAGCGGCCACCCCTGCAGTTCTTCGCCCGCTGCGACGCAGCACCACCGGCGCCGAACCGGCTGCGGTTCCAGATCAAGCCGGGTGGTGAGGTCGGCCTGCAGGTCCAGATCAAGGCCCCCGGCGGCGAGATGGTCAGCCACCCCGTGGAGCTGTCCTACCGCTACGACGAGCACGTCGAGGGCACCCGCGAGGAGGCCTACGCGCGCCTGCTCGACGACGCCCTGGACGGTGACCAGCGCTTGTTCGCCCGCGCCGACAGCGTCGAGGAGGCCTGGCGGGTCGTCGGCGCCGTCCTCGACGGGGCGGGGCCGGTGCACCCCTACGAGCGCGGCACCTGGGGGCCTGCGAAGGCCGACGAGCTCCTGCCCGAGGGTGGCGCCTGGCACGTCCCGGAGGTCACCAGCGATGGCTGACACGGTCCTCGCCGTCGACCTCGGCGGCACCAACATGCGCGCGGCGGTGATCGGCGTGCCCGGCCGCATCGACCACATGGCGGGCGCGCTCGAGCACGCGCCCAACCTCCCCTCCCACTGGCCCGGGGCGCTCCACGAGGCGCTGCTGACCGACCACCTCGGTGTGCCCGTGTCCCTGGCCAACGACGCGGACCTCGCCACCGTCGGCGAGGCCTGCTTCGGCGCGGGACGTGGGGCCGCGGACGTCGTGTCCATCACGGTGTCCACGGGCGTCGGCGCCGGCGTGCTCCTCGGTGGTCGCCTGGTCCGCGACCCCGGGCTCCTCCAGCCGGTCCGCGAGGGGCTGCGCCGGGACGGGCCCCGCGCCCTCGACCCCGCGATCGAGGTGCGCACCGCCGCGCTGGGCGACGACGCGGGCCTGGCCGGTGCCGCCGGCTGGGCGCGGGTCACGGCAGCTGCGCAAGCACCCCCGAAGACCGATCCACAGGAGGCGGCATGAACACCGACGCGCTCACGGCGACGGGCACGGAGGCCAGCGCCGGCAGCCCGATCGACGGTGCCCTGCAGCGCATCGTGCTGGTCCGCCATGCGGAGACCGAGTGGAGCCTGACGGGCCAGCACACCGGTTCCACGGACCTGCCCCTGACCGACACCGGCCGGCGCAAGGTCGCCCTCGCGGGCCAGCGTCTGGCCGGGCAGCGCTTCACCCGGGTGCTGACCAGTCCGCTCAGCCGGGCGGCGGAGACCTGTGAGATCACCGGCTTCGCCGACCAGGCCGAGGTCCACGAGGCCCTGCGGGAGTGGGACTACGGCGCCTACGAGGGCCGCACCACCCCGCAGATCCGGGAGCAGGATCCCGGCTGGGAGCTCTACCGCGACGGCGCACCCGGCGGGGAGTCACCCGAGCAGGTGCGCACGCGGGTCGATGCGCTGCTCGAGGAGCTGCTCGCGCTGTGCCGGGCAGGGGGGCACGCGCTGCTGTTCAGCCACGGCCACCTGCTGCGCGCGTTGGCGGCCCGCTGGGTCGGTCAGCCGATCACCCTGGGCCGCCACCTCGGCCTGGGAACCGGGAGCCTGTCGACGCTCGGCTGGAAGCGTGAGCTGACCGTGATCGAGGTCTGGAACGACCGCACGCACCTGGGGGACGCGTGAGCGTCGAGGTGCTCGAGACGCCGGAGGGGTTGGCCGAGCGTGCCGCCGACCTGCTCGCCGAGGCGTTGCGCGAGGCCGTCGCGGCACGGGGCCGTGCCACCCTCGCCGTCTCCGGGGGGCGCACCCCCGGGGCGATGCTCACGGCCCTGGCCCGACGCGACGTGGCGTGGCAGCACGTGCACGTCCTGCAGGTCGACGAGCGGATCGCCCCCGACGGCCACCCCGAACGCAACCTCGTCCTGCTGCGCCGCAGCCTGCTCGGGCACCTGGCGGGACCGACCCCCATGCTCCACCCCATGCCGGTCACCGCCACGGACCCCGAGGCCGCCGCGGCACGCTACGCCGGCCTGCTCGTCGCCCTCGCCGGAGCCCCACCCGTGCTCGACGTGGTGCAGCTCGGGATGGGCACCGACGGGCACACCGCTTCCCTGGTGCCCGACGACCCCGTCCTGGAGGTCGCCGACCGCGAGGTCGCGGTGACCGGCCCCTACCAGGGGCGCCGACGGCTGACCTGCACCTTCCCCCTGCTGGCGCGCGCCCGTCAGCGGGTGTGGCTGGTCAGCGGAGCGGACAAGGCGCCGGCCCTGGCCCGCGTGCACGCGGGCGACCACACCCTGCCCGCAGCCCGACTGCCGCCGCGTGACGCGCGCTGGCTGGTGGACCGGGAGGCGGCCGCGGAGCTCGGCCGACCCGAAACACCGAGTGTCGAGGTGGAACGATCATGAGCCCGATCACGGATCCGGCCCTGGACGCACGATGAGCGACATCCCCCTCGAGGACCACGCCTTCCTCTCCGACTGCCACTCGGCCGCGCTGGTGACCCGGGACGGATCCGTCGACTGGCTGTGCTTCCCGCGGTTCGACGCTCCCAGCGTGTTCGCCCGTCCGCTGGACGACGATGCCGGTCATCTGCGCACCCGCCCGGTGGGCGAGGCCGAGGTGACCCGGCGCTACCTCGACGACAGCCTGGTCCTCGAGACCACCTTCACGACCGACACCGGGACCGTGGCGCTCACCGACGCGCTGGCGCTGCGTCCCGACGACAGTGGCCACCAGCTCGGCAGTGGCGCGCCCCACGCGTTGCTGCGACGCCTGCGGTGCACCGAGGGCAGCGTCGAGGTGGAGGTGGGCTTCGCCCCACGGCCGGAGTACGGCCTGACCCGGCCACTGCTGGTGCCGGTCGAGGGCGGGGTGCGCACCCGCGGCGCACCCGCGGCCCTGGCGTTGTGGACCGGGCTGCCCCTGGACACCGGGCACAGCCGGGCCGAGGGTCGCACCACCCTGACGGTTGGTCAGGAGCTGACCCTCGCCCTGCAGTGGGCGCGGGCCTGGGAAGGGGAGCCGGCCAGGTGGCGTCCCGACGAGGTCGTCGAGCGGCTCGAGGACACCACCGCGGCGTGGCAGCGGTGGGCTGGGGAGCACCAGCGCTACGAGGGTCCATGGCGGGAGCTGGTCCGTGGTAGCGGGCGCGTGCTGCAGGGGCTGACCTTCCAGCCGACCGGCGCGGTGGTCGCCGCCGCCACCACCTCCCTGCCCGAGGAGATCGGTGGGTCGCGGAACTGGGACTACCGCTACGCGTGGCTGCGCGACGCGTCCCTGACCCTGGACGCCCTGTGGATCGCCGCCTGTCCGGACGAGGCACGGGCCTTCGTTGCGTGGCTGGTCGGTGCGGCGGCCGGGGATCTGCAGGCAGGTTCCACGCCCCAGATCATGTACGGGGTGGCCGGCGAGCACGACCTCGCCGAGCGGACCCTCGACCACCTCGACGGCTGGCGGGACAGCCGGCCGGTACGGGTCGGCAACGGCGCCTACGACCAGGTCCAGCTCGACGTCTACGGCGAGGTGCTCTCTGCCGTCGCCCGGCTGCGCGACGAGCTCGGCCCGCTCGACGACACGACCCGGTGGTTCCTGCGCCAGCTCGCACAGGCGGCCATCGACGGCTGGGAGCAGCGCGACCAGGGCATCTGGGAGGTCCGCAGCGGCCCGCAGCACATGCTCAACTCCAAGCTGATGTGCTGGGTCGCCCTGGACCGGGCGATCGAGCTGGCGGACCTGCTCGCGCCGCCCGAGCAGGAGCTGGCGCGTTGG
>SKTN01000224.1 GCA_007117945.1 Nitriliruptoraceae bacterium
AACGGCTGTAGTTGACGAACTTCTCGACGTTCGTCAGCAGGATGCCGTTGGGCAGCTTGCTCTCTAGTCCCACTCGAGGCCTCCGCGTCCGATCTCGTAGATGAAGGCGACACCGAGGATGCCGATGAACAGCGCCATCTGCCCCAGCCCGAACCAACCGAGCTCGCGGAAGACCACCGCCCACGGGTAGACGAACACCACCTCGATGTCGAAGATCAGGAAGAGCATCGCCACCATGTAGAACTTGACGGAGAAACGGGTGTTCTTCACGTCGGCGAGGGGCTCGTTGCCCGACTCGTAGGCGGCGCGCTTGGTCGGGTTGGGCATGCGCGGCCCCACCATGCTGCTGACGACCAGGGAGCCCACCGCGAAGGCCACGGCCAGGCCGAACAGCAACAGGACGGGGAGGTACTCGCTCAACACGGGTCGTCGGTCTCCCTGGCGGGCCGGCCGCAGCCGGGCGGGTGCACGGGGCGTTGGTGGGCGGTCGGCGGCGGTCGCCCGGTGGGGTGGTCGCTGGATGGTGCCCGGTGCGGACCGCGTGGATCGCACGCCGTGGAACGCTGCCGGGAACGGTAGGGGGGGCTCGGTTGGTGCCGCAACACGCCGCGGGGCGGTGCGCGGCCCGCCCCCGGGGTGGTGCGGGTCAGGCGGCGGGCGCCAGACGCTGCAGGGTGTTGACGATCACGTCCTTGGTGTCCGCGGGGCGCTGGTCGGTGAGGTGGGCCATCAGCTTGAGGACGAGCTCCATCAGGCGCCGGTAGGGCATGCCGTAGGTGGTGCAGATGTGCATCACCGTGGGGTTGCCCACCAGCTCGGCGAAGACACGCCCGAGGGTGTAGTAGCCACCGATGCGCTGGCGGAGCTCCCGGTCGTAGCGGTCGAGGTCGCTGGTCCGGCGCGTGACCAGTGCCGCGTCCACCACCTCGGCGGCCAGCTGCGCGGCCTCCATGGCGTAGCTGATGCCCTCCCCGTTGAAGGGGTTGACCATGCCACCGGAGTCGCCCACGAGCAGGACGCCGCGCTGGTGCAGGGGCGTGTGGTTGAAGCCCATCGGGATCGGGCCGGTGCGGATCGACCCCTCGAGGGCGTCGGGGGTGGTCCCCCAGCCGTTGGCGGCCATGCCCGTCGACCAGGACTCCAACAGTCGGCGGTAGTTGACGCCCTGGAACTCCCGGGAGGTGGACAGCAGGCCGAGGCCGACGTTCATCGTGCCGTCGTCGAGGGGGAAGACCCACCCGTAGCCCGACAGCAGGTTGCCCTCGGCGTCGGTGAGGTCGAGGAAGGAGGAGATCCACTCGTCATCGGCGCGCGGGGTGCGGTAGTAGCCACGGGCCGCGACGGCCATGGGACGCTCGGGACGACGGTGGACACCGAGGTGCTTGGCCATCGGGCCACCCGCGCCGTCGGCAGCGATCACCACGGGAGCGTGGACCTCGCCCTCGCGCCCGTCGCGGGTGCGCCAGGCGACGCCGGTCACGCGGGACTCGGCTCGGTCACGCCACAGGGGTCGGCTGACGGCGTGGCCCTGGGCCAGGGTGGCACCGCGCTCCACGGCCGTGCGGGCGATGGTCTCGTCGAACACCATGCGGGTCGAGCAGCCGCCCCAGTTGGGCCAGTCGTCGAGCTCCGGCCAGGGCAGCTCCATGGTGGTGTGGCCACCGTGGATACGCAGACCCCGGTTGCGCTTGAAGCCGGGCGCGCGACCATGGGCCTCGTCCTCCAGCCCGAGGTCGAGGAGTTCGCGGATCACCCGCGGGGTGAGCCCGTCGCCGCACACCTTGTCCCGGGGGAAGGTGTCCTTCTCCAGGACGATGACGTCCCGTCCCCTGGCGGCCAGGTGGGCCGCGGTGGCGGCACCACCGGGCCCGGCACCGACCACCACGACGTCCGTCCGCTCCACGGACCCGAGCTCGGCCGTGTCGGGGATCGCCATGGGGACTCCTCACGCGCGTTCGGTTCGGGTTCGGCGCGTGGCGACCCACGGTTCGGCGGGGTGCGGCACGCTCGTGAACCGGTTCACGAGTGTAGCGACGGGTGGGTGGTGGGGTCCGCGCGACGCGGCGCGGCCCGGGCGGTACCTCCGCCCCGGTTCCGTGCCCCCCTCGCACCGCTACGCCCGCTGCCCCGCCCCGCCCCCCGCACCGCTGCGCCCGCTGGCTCGCTCCGCCCCCCGCACCGCTGCGCCCGCTGGCTCGCTCCGCCTACGGCATGCAGCGAAGCGACCGCAACGACGTCACATCGCTGCACACCTTGGCCACCCAGGCCACCGCGGCCACCCAGGCCACCGCGGCCACCCAGGCCACCCAGCACTCCGAGTGCCCCGATCCGCCACCGGGGTGCCGGGCCCTCGGTCAGCGGCGGAACCCGCGGTGGACGGCGACGATGCCGAAGGCCAGGTCCTTGACCAGGACCTCGCGGTAGCCAGCCTCCTCCACCCACCGGGCGATCGCGGCCCGGTCCGGCCAGGCCAGGATGGAGTCCGCGAGGTAGCGGTAGGCCGGCGCCGAGGAGGACACCACCCGCGCCACCTGCGGGAGCGCACCCACCAGGTAACGCCGGTACACCGCCCGGAAGGCCGGCGAGGTGGGGTTGGCGAACTCGCACACCACGACCCTGCCCCCCGGTCGGGTGACCCGGGAGAACTCCCTGAGCGCCCGTTGCGGGTCCGGGACGTTGCGCAGGCCGAAGGAGATGGTGACGGCGTCGAAGCTGGCGTCGGGGAAGGGCAGCTGCTGGGCGTCACCGTTCACCCACCGGATCCGCTCGTGGCCCCGGCGGGCCCCCTCGGCCAGCATGTTGTAGGACAGGTCGAGGGCGACCACCTCGCTGGCGCCCTGGGCGACGAGCTCGACGGCCACGTTGCCCGGCCCCGCCGCCACGTCGAGCACCACCCCGTCCGCGGGTCGGGCCGCTTGCGCGGTCACCCGACGCCAGTGGGCGTCCTGCCCGAAGGACAGCGCAGCATTCGCCAGGTCGTAGCGCGGAGCGACCCGGTCGAACATGGCCTGCACCAGCGCAGCGTCCTTGCCCTCCCGCCCGGCCGCGGGCAGCGGACCCGGTGCCACGATCGATGGCAACGAGGTGGCGGTTGGAGGGCTGGATGGCACGCTGAACTCCAGTGCTCAACACCGGCCACCGGTCTGCCGATGCTTGGGGGGACGGGACGGTGAGGCTAGCGCTCGGCGCGGTTCGGACCCCGGGAGCGACGTGGGTCGGATCCCCGGTTCAGCCGACCAGGGCTGCGCGGTCAGGGACCGCCTCCTCGCCCCCCGCAGACCACCCCACGCATCCACAGCAGGAGCACACCGTGTCGCGAGTCCACTGCTTGGAGTGCAGCACCCAGGTGGTGCTCGATCCCCGCGGCGTCTGCCCGGAGGGCCACCACGTGGGCGCGGCGGGGGCGCGCATCGAGCAGGCCATGGGCCACGAGCTGGCGCACCCCGAGGAACCCGAGCCGTGGGTCTACCGGATCGAACCGAACGAGCTGACCCTCGTCGGCGCGAGCGCCAGCGGGCACACGTCCGGGGGCCCTTCCTCCAACGGCACGGGGCCCCGTCAAGCACGTCCCGTGCGCGTACCGAGCTTCGACGACGGCGACGACGACGCGGAGGGCCTCCTCCGCGAACTGCACTCCCTGGCGGCCTTCGACGACCTGCAGGTGGACTCCTCGCCTCGGCCACGCCACGCGGACGGCGGGGGCAAGGCTGCGGCGGACCGGGAGGAGGTGCGCTCGGATGCGCCGCAGGAGCCCCGGGATCCCGCCGAGGCAGTGGACAGCAGGCCCACGGCGACCGCCCGCTCCGCCCGTCCCGATCCCGACGCCATCGCGGAAGCCTTCGCTGAACTCAGCGCCCTCGACGCACCGGCCCAGGCGATGACGCCACGCCCCTCCGCCAACGGGCGCGCCCAGTCAGCGGGTGGCGGCCAGGGCGGCGCACCGGGCGGCGGCCCCTCCGCAGGAGGTGGGGGCGACGACCACCTCGATCATGACGACCTCGCGTCGCTGTTCGGGACCCCGCCTGCCAGCGAGGAGGAGCCCGCCGCCCCCGTTGGCTCGACCGAGGACGCGGACGAGCCACAGCTCGAGGGCCTGTCGCAGCTCCCCGATCTCCCGTCCGTTGCGGACCTCGAGGAC
>SKTN01000278.1 GCA_007117945.1 Nitriliruptoraceae bacterium
GGACCCTGGTGCGTCGTGCGGTGGCCACGCACGCGGTCACGCCGAACCCGCGCAGGACCATCCCACCACCGCCGCAGCCGGCAGGCACACGGAGCAGATCGGGAACGCACGTGCAGCAGACAAGGCAGCCCACCTCCAACCACAACAGCGCGAGCGCCCCACGACTATCCGACGGTGCGCGGCACGCCGACAGAGCCATGTGGCTCTGCCTGACCCACAGCGCCCTCGGCCCCTGTTGGTCGGCGCGTGACCGTCGCTCGAACGCTGTCGGCGTAGCCTCGTCAGCCCGGGAGCCCAGAGCCATCGAGGACCCGCGTTCGAAGGCCGGGTCGGTGGCGCTCACCGACGACGGGGCTCGCCCGGCCGAGCAGCTGTTCGCCGAACCGTTCGAGGTCGACGCCGAGACCGACTACGTCGGACACGCCCCCTGGCGGTTCACCTGTGCGGCCAGCCCCGCTGCACCCACGGTGGGTGGAGAGCGGTCGCGGCCGGGTACCCGGCGAGGGACCAGGCGCAAGGAGTTGCCGCTGCTCCTGGGTCAGACGATGCGGGCGCGGAGTGCGAGGGTGGGCACCACCGAGGGGAGGTCGGGTGGCAGCGCGGCGATGGCACGCGCACGCAGCTCTGCGCGGGTGGTCGGTGCGAGTGTGGTGAGGAAGCCCAGGGTGTGGGGCATGTTGAGCCGCCACTCGACGGCGAGGTGGGGGTCGTCGAGGCCCGCATCGGCCTCGAGGAGGTCGACGTGGACGTCGGTGAGCCCGGCTGCGGACGCGGTGCGGGCGAAGGTGTCGGGGTCGCCGGTCAGCTTCGCGACGCGCTCCTTGAAGGTCGCGTACCAGTCGGGCCGCTGGTAGCCGTACTCGGTGAGGACGGCCTCGACCGCGGCTTTGGCGGGATGGTCGGCGTCGGCGGGGAAACTGCTGGCCAACAGCAGCCCGCCGGAGCGGGTGACCCGCCGGCACTCCGCCAGCGCGAGCCCGAGATCCGGAACGTGGTTGAGGCAGAAGGCGGCGACGACCGCGTCGAACACATGGTCGCGGAAGGGCAGCGCCCTGGCGTCACCGGCCACCCCGGGGGGCCGCTGGGCGCGACGGTGCGCGAGCATCTCGACCGCGAGGTCGAGGCCGACCGGGTGCGCTGCGGCCCGGGACAGTGCCTCGCAGGCCACCCCGGTGCCCGTACCGAGGTCCAGCACACGCCAGCCCGCCAGCGGCTGCCCGGCGGTGGCGATGAGCGCCTCGGCCAGGCGCCGGTAGACGGTGGCGGGTCCGGCGGCCCACCCGTCGGCACCGTGTGCGTAGGCGGTGCGGATGCCGGCGACCAGCGCCTGGTCGGAGCCGCTCACCGGGTGCATGGCAGCCTGCGTGCGCCGTCGAGGGCGTGGGTGACCCACCACGCCAGCTCCGCATCGTCGCCGAGGGCCTTCTCCCATCCGAACTGCAGGAAGGTGCCCAGCAGCGACCAGGTGCACTGGCGATCCCACCACGGGTCGGTGTCGATGCCGTGGTGCTCGAGCGCGTGCCGGTAGCGCTCGAGGGTGGCCTCCTTGGTCTCCGGCAGGCGGGCACGGTTGAGGCAGACATACCAGGCGAGGTCGCTGCAGCCCGGCGCGATCCCGGGCACGGCCCAGTCCAGCAGGATCGTCCGCCCGTCCAGGTGGCTGCCGAGGTTGCCGGCCTTCCAGTCACCGTGGACCAGGGTCTGGGGGGTGGCCTGCAGGGCCGTGACCAGCGGGGTCGGATCGTCCAGGAGGGCGCGGACCACCTCCGCGGCGCGGGGTTCGCGCTGCGCGAGGCGGGACCACCCCTCGGGGACGAGCCGGGTGGGCACCACATCGCTGCCGCCGCGCGCACGTTCGGTCTCGCCCAGGTGCGGGCCGAACAAGGTCAGGCGGGTCGCCAGCGGCAGTAGCCCGGTGGTGGCACGGCACCCCCAGAAGCTCGCGTGCAGCTGCGCCATGTGCGCGAGGAACCGGTGGTGCTGTACGGCAGGGATCTGACCGTCGCCCTCGGGGACCAGGTGCTCGGCGACGTCGCACATCACCAGCACCGCACCCCGACCATCGCGACGGTCGTCCCACGCGGCACCGACCACCCCGTGATCGATCACGGGCGGCAGCCGGTCGAGCCAGCCGTCACGCCACACCGCCACGGCACGCAGACCCACATCCCCGGTCGCGCGCATCACCCAGTCCTCCGCAGGATGGAGGTACTTCACCACGTAGGCCTGCCCGTCGACCGTCACCCGCTCCAGGCGGGCCCCGGTCTTGCCATCGGTGTGCGTCAGCGGCACGCCACGCACCTCCCGCCCGAACAAGGCGGTGAGCGAGGGGGCGACGGGCCGCTGGGCAGGTGGCGGGTCAGCACGCATGCAGCCACTCCTGCCACCTCGACGCCAACCCTCCACCGTAGGGCACCGGTGGGATCGGTGACCCCGAGGTGGCCACGCACGGCCGCGGCGGTGCGACGACCGTGGTCATGGCCGGATCAGCGGCGCCTCGGACGCCATCCGCGCCTGGAGTTCGGGGTCCCAGATGCCGGCGCAGAACATCGTCTGTTCGGTGATGCGACCCTCGTCCGTCCGTAGCAGGTGCTGCTGGCGGACGACGGCAGCGCCGTGATCGGCGTGCTGGCGCCACTCGAACTGCACGAGCAGATCGCCGGACGCGACATGCTCGGCGTCGAAGGCCGTGAAGCGTCCGGGGCCGGGGAGTCCACCGCCGGTGTGCTCGATCACGGCATGACGTCCCTCCACCTGGAAGCGCCAGTTGGGCACGTGCGCGTCGAAGAAGACCTCGGGGTGGTACAGCTGCGAGAGCGCGGCACGGTCGCCGGCTTCGACCGCGGCGCGGTACCGCCCGGCGATCGTCTCGGATAGGTCCGGTGCTGCGGACATGATGCCTCCTCATGTTGCCGGAACCGGCGGGTGAGCGTCGGTCTCAGGGGCGAGCCTCGATGACCAGGTTGAAGGGGGTCTCGGTGGCCACCCGGTGGTGGGTGAAGCCGGCGTCGGTGAGGGCCTCGCGCAGGCGCGTCGGTCCGGCCTGCGCGCCGAGGCCCACGGCGCCGTCCTGGGACAGCGAGTTCGGGGTGCACAGGAACACCGAGCCGGCGTAGAACAACCGGCTGATCGGGTTGAGGTTGTCGGCGAGGTGGTCGCTGGCCTGCGGCTCCACGACCAGCAGCGTGCCGTCGTCGGTCAGCGCCTCACGTGCGCGGGCCGCAGCGGCGACCGGATCGCCCATGTCATGCAGACAGTCGAAGAAGCACACCAGGTCGTAGCCGGCTCCGGGAACGCTGTCGGCGGGGACGACCTCGAAGCCGACCCGGTCGCCGACCCCGGCCTCGGCAGCGGCCTTGGACGCCGCCGCGATCGACTCGGGGTGGGAGTCGAAGCCCGTGAACCGCGAGGCGGGGTAGGCCTCGGCGAGCACGATGGTCGACGCGCCGAGGCCACAACCGACGTCGGCGACCTGCGCGCCGGCGGTCAGCCGGTCGTGGACGCCATCGAGGGCGGGGATCCAGTCCTGCACGAGCTGGTGGCGGTACAGCGGCGCGAAGAGCCGCTCGACCCCACCGAACAGGCGCGGGTCGTGTTCGTGCCAGCCGATCCCCTCACCGCTGCGGAGCGCGTCGACGGCGCGGTCGACGGCCGCCCAGGCGGCGGCGATGATCGGGAAGATGCCGGCGACGAAGGTCGGGCTGTCGGGGTCGGCGAGCACCGCCGCGTGCTCGTCGGGCAGCTCGAAGGTGCCCTGGACCTCGTCGTAGGTCACGTACCCACCAGCGGCCTGGTTCGCCAGCCACTCGGCCACGTAGCGTTCGTGGGTGTCGGTGCGCTCGGCGAGCTCGGCCGAGGTCAGTGGGCCAGCCCCGGCCATGGCCGCGTACAGGCCGAGTACGTCACCGAGGTAACAGCACGCGGCCGACTCGGCTGCAGCTGCCTCGGTGACCGCCACCCCCTGGAACGCCTCCACCTTCACGGGGTCCAGCTCCGTCAGGTCGATGCTCATCGTGGTGCTCCTCTCGGGTTGCCCGTGTGCGGGTCCTCGGCCGGTCAGCGAGCTACCACCCACCGCCCCCAACCGATGCGTACCCACCCTGGCCGGTACCGGTTGCAGCCCGTCGACAGGGTGGTGACGGCAGCAGGCCGCCGGTGTCACCGCGCACCGGCCACCCGTCAGGCAGCTGCAACCGCGCTGCAACGAGGCCGACCTCCCGCGCAGGCTGCTGGCACCGCGGCGCGCCTGCTGGCTCACCCCGTGAGCTCTGCCAGCGCAGCCCGTGCCTCGTCCACGATCTCGCCGGCGGTCAGCTCCCGCCCGTGCGCGGCGGCGCGGTGGGCACGCTCGGAACCCAGGTGGTGCTCCAACAGCTGCCACGCGTCGGCGAGCCGGTCAGCCTCGGCCCCGAACGTGGGGGGAGAGCTGTCGGTGACGGCAGCGTGGAGGCGGGCCACGGCCTCATCGGGGTGGACCCGGGCCAGGAGTTCAACGAGGTTGCGCAGGGTGGTCAACTGGTGTGTCCAGTCACCGAGCCGACGCCAGTGGTCCACCGCTCGATGGAACAGCGCGAGCGCGCGGTCGGTCGCACCACGGCGCCCGTGCAGCGACGCGAGCGAGACCATCGCCGCACCCTCGGGGATGCGGCTGTTGATGGCGCCCGCAGCGGCGATCGCGCGTTCCAGCAGCGGTGCGGCCGAGGCCGGATCGGCGTCGAGGAGCGCTTCGCCATGTCCGTAGAGGGCCCAGGCACGCATCGCCTGGTTGCCGGAGCGCTCGGCGGCCTCGCTGAGCTCGACGGCGTGTGCCGCGGCGGCCTCCGCGTCGCCACGATAGAGGTGGACCAGCACCCTGAGCAGGCTGGTCATGGCGCGGTAGTAGTCCTCGTCGAGCCTGGCGGCGAGCTCGCCAGCCCTATCGAGCGGTTCCAACGCGTCGTCCAGGTGGCCCTCGTACAGCGCAGCCGTCGACAGCGCGTGCAGCGCCCAGATCGACGTGGGTGTGTCGGGCGCGGCCTCGTCGAGAGCGGCCTCGGCGTAACGGCGGGCCCGGTCGAGCTCGCCCCGCCGGGTCGCACCCCGCGCAGCGGTCGCCAACGCCGCCGGGTAGGCCGGATGGCTCCGTGCGCCGGGAAGCCGCAGCGCCCGCTCGGTCCAGGTGACCATCTCGTCACGCTGCTGGTGGCCGACGTAGTCACGCAGCGCCACCGGCAGCCGCAGGGCACCGTCCACATCACCGGTCGCAACCAGCCAGGCGTGGGCCACCCGCAGGTCATCGACCACCGCATCGATCTCCGCAAGCACCTGTCCCTCGTCGGGACCCCGGACCAGCGGGCCGCGATCCTCGACGAACGCGACGAGGTAGGCGGCATGGGCCCGACGGTAGCGCTCGGCCTCCCCGGCCTGGGCGAGCCGTGCAGCGCCGTAGTCGTGCAGGCTGTCGAGCAGGTGGTAGCGGATCCGGCCATCGTCGCGGTCCACGACCACCATGGACTTGTCGACGAGCTCGGCGAGCACGCCGGCGACCGCCTCCCCGGCGACCGGCTCGCCGGCACACACCTGCTCCGCGGCGGTGAGCGAGAACGCGCCGGTGAACACCGACAGGCGATCGAACAGTCGGGCCTCATCCTCGTGTAACAGGTCATAGGACCACGCCACCACGCCCTGCAGCGTGCGGTGACGCCCCTGCTCACGGCGCGGACCGCCGGTCAGCAGGCTGAAGCGCTGATCGATGCGATCCAGCAGGTCGGTCGCGGTCATCGCCCGTAGGCGGGCGGCAGCGAGCTCGATCGCCAGCGGGATCCCGTCCAGACGTCGGCACAGCTCGCCGACCGCCACAGCCTCGTCGTCGGTCAGCGTGAACGTGGGTTCGCCCGCCTGCGCTCGGGCCAGGAACAGTGCGCCCGCCGGAGCTGCAGCGACCTCGTCGACCCCCGCGCCTCGGCGCGGGACCGGCAGCGGCGCGACCCGCCAGACCTGCTCCCCGGGCAGACGGAGCGGTTCCCGGGAGGTCGCCAGCACCGACACGTTCGAACACTGTTCGACGATCGACGCGACGAACTCCGACACGGCTGTCAGCAGGTGCTCGCAGTTGTCGAGCGTCAACAGCAACCGCCGGGTGCTCAGCGCGGCGAGCAAGGTCTCCCGGGCGGGACGGCCACCCTGATGCTGGGCGCCCACCGCATCGATCAGCGCCACTGCGAGGCTCTCGGGGTCGCGCAGCCCCGCCAGCGGACACAGGGCGACCCCGTCGAGGAACGACGGGGCAGCGACCGCGGCGACCTCCTCGGCGAGCCGCGTCTTTCCCACCCCACCCGCCCCCGTGAGCGTCACCACCGACGCAGCCGACACCAGCGACACGACCGCCGCCACGTCCTCGTCCCGGCCGATCAGCCCCAACCGATCAGGGGTGCCGGCCCGCCGGGACCTGTCAACGGTACGGATCCCTCCTGCCCCGGCAGGTCTGGACGTCGAACGCCGAGCGGTCGGTGCGAACTCGACGTCCTGACGCAGGATGCCCTCGTACAGCCGCTGGAGCTCGCCCGACGGGTCGACCCCCAGCTCGTCGGCGAGCCGCTCCTGCACGCGCCGGTAGGTGGCCAGCGCCTCCGCCTGATGGCCATCGCGGTACAGCGCCAGCATCAGCTGCCCGTGAGCTCGCTCGTCGAGCGGACGGCCTCGCACCATCGCCTCGAGCTCACCGATCACCTCCCGATCGTCACCCAGCACCAGCATCGCATCGATCCGATCAGCCGCTGCAGCCGCCTGCAGCTGCTCGAGACGCCGGGCCTCGTCGCGGACGAACTCATGGTCGGCCAACTCACCGAACGCTGCGCCGTACCACAGCCGCTCGGCCTCGCCCAACAGCTCGACCACAGCTCTCGGATCCCCGTCCAGGTCCCGCGCCCTGGCGACCATCTCCGCGAAGGCCACCGCGTCCACCTCACACGCGCCAAGGTGGATCCGGTACCCACCCGGCGCGGTCACGACGACGTCCTGGCCCGACGGCTCGAGCGCACCGAGCGCCGCCCGCAACCGCGAGATGTGGGTCTGCACCGTCTTGGACGCCGTGGCCGGCTCCGCGGCGCCCCACAGCGCCTCGATCAGCCGGTGGGCCGGGACCACCTCACCGCCCGCCGCGATCAGCACCGCCAGGAGCGTGCGCTGCCGGTCGCTGCCGAGCGGGACCCGCCGCCCGCCGGCAGCCACCTCCACCGGCCCGAGCACGCACAACCTCATGCCACCAACCCTACGCCTGTGCGGGGGTGCTGCGCGCGGCTGGCCCTGCAGGCACCGTCCGTGCGCCGGCGGGGCAGGTCGTGGGTCGCGGCGTGGGGTGGCTGTCACGGGTCGAGGTCGCTGCAGCGGTGGCGTGCGCTCACGTCGGGTCGAGCACACCGGTGAAGAAGTGCGTGAGCTCCTCAGCAACGACGTCGGGAGCGAAGACCCAGCCACCGTGACCGACACTGGGGATGCTGCGAACCGTCGCATCGGCCACGTGCCCGGCGACGTGGTCCACCCCGTTCACGAAGAACGGCACCGACGCGGCCCCGTGCAGGAGCAGCACCGGCACGGTGAGCGCAGCGAGTTCCGAAGGCTCCGTGGGCGTGGGTCCCGGGGCCTGCCCAGCCTGTCGGAACTCCTCGTGGTGGATCGGCATGGCCGGCGCTATGGCGTCGAAGACCTCGTCCGGGATCGCAGCGAACTGCTCGTCACTGATGATGCCGCTGGCCGCCTGCCAGGTCCGGGCGGCGTCCACGAGGCGACCCTCGTCCAGCAGCTGTCCCACCTCGTCGAGCGTCTGCTCGAAGCGTGTCCGATCCTGTTCGCTGGTCGCCTCGATGACCAGGGGTTCCCAGAGTCCGAGCGCACGGACCGCTGAGGTGCGTCGCGCAGCGCCAATGGCCAGCATCCCGCTCCACGAGCTGCCAACCAGCCCCACCTGCTCGCCGATGCTGTCGATGAACGCGACCACATCGCCGATCAGCCGTTGCGGCGAGTGATCCTGCTCATCGGCGTTCCGCGCGCGACTGCCCCGGTCCATCACGTAGCAGGTGAACTGCTCGGTGAGGTGGGGCGACATCGGCGCCCACTCGAACGTCCCGTCGGACGGGCTGGCGGGCGCGAACACCAGTGGCGGTCCCTGCCCCTCCACCCTCCCGACGATCGCGGTCCCGTCGTCAGCGACGGCGTGCTGCAGCGGTCGGTCGCTCATGCGTCTGCTCCCTCATCGACACGTGGGAACGTGGCCACGGTCCTGTGGCTGCCAGCGCCACACTGAGGGCCCGCCATCGACGGGCGGCTCGTCCGCGGAGACCCCATACCGCTGGCGATCCGCCGAGTGACCCACGATAACGATGCCACGGAACGCTGCAAGACCCATGACGGTCGTGGAGAACGCCATCGGATGAGGGTGACCAGCGGCCACTGGCGTGCAGGTTGGGGAACTGGCCAGGGATGGAGGTGGGACGCGGTGCTTCGCCCCGGGTTCCGCGAGCGACCGTCACGATGGCAGCAACACCCGCGGCAACGAACGACCACCTCTCCACGGGACGTGATGACGCCCTGCGGACCGTGCCCGCAGGACCCCCGTTGTGCGCAGGCTGTGGGCCCCGCGGTCGGTGTGTCGGCAGATCTCTTGACGCCGGGTCGTTGTCCGGCTTGAGTGCTGCTGCGCTGGGAGGCGCTGGACTGCGGCGGCGCGAACCGCGTGGTCCCGGTGGGAGGGCCGGACCGCGTCGGTGGTCCGGCGAGGGGAGCAGCGTCGATGCCGTCGTATCCGTCCCGTGCAGATGGTTCGCTTGGTCGTGGGAGGATCGGAGGTCGTGGCGCGGCGCCAGCCACCCCGCAGCGCCGTGGTCCGGGGGCACGTCGGCTGGCGATCGCGTGCACGTTCGTCCTGCTCGTGGGCCTGCTGCCGTCACCGGGACTGGCGGCGCCCGCTGGGCCTGGTGCTGCGTCCAGCGATCGGGCCGCTCAAGGACCACCCGCGGGCCGCGGCCCCCTGGTGTACGACGCGGAGATCCGCCGCACCTCCTTCGGTCTCCCGCACATCACCGCGGACGATCACGGCGGCCTCGGGTTCGGGATCGGGTACGCCTTCGCCGAGGACAACCTGTGCGTCTTCGCCCGGCGGCTGCTGCAGGTCAACGCCGAGCAGTCCCGCTACCTCGGTGCGAGCGAGGCGAACGTCCGTAGCGACCTGTTCCACCAGTGGCTGATCGACAGCGGCGTCGTGGATGGTCTGCTCGATGACAGCGACGGCCGCCTCGCCCCGTCGCCGGAGGCGCGCGCGCTGACGCAGGGGTACGCCGCCGGCTACAGCAGCTACCTGCGGGAGACCGGAGTGGACGGGCTGTCCGACCCGACCTGCAGCGGTGCTGAGTGGGTGCGCGAGATCGAGGAGGTCGACGTCCTGCGGCACCAGTCGGTGTCGCTGCTCCGCGCGGGGCTGTCCAACTTCCAGGCGGCGATGCTCGCAGCGGCGCCGCCTGCCGTGGCCGGTGCGACGTCCGAGCCGGCTGCCGCGCCGGTGCCGACCGAGGACCCGGTCGCAGCGATCGCCCGGCAGCAGGCCGCCGGAGCGGCGGGCAGCAACGCCTACGCGCTCGGCAGCGAGGTCACCGTCGACGGCACCGGCATGGTCCTCGGCAACCCGCACTTCCCGTGGCAGGGGCACGATCGCTTCTACCAACTGCACCTGACGATCCCCGGTGAACTGGATGTGATGGGCGCCGCACTGTTCGGCAACCCGATCGTCAACATCGGCCACACCGACGCGGTTGCCTGGAGCCACACGGTCTCCACCGCCCAGCGCTTCACGATCTACCGCCTCACGCTGGACCCGGAGGACCCGACCACCTACCTCGTGGACGGGGAACCCCGCGAGATGGTCGCCCGGGAGGTGACCGTCGAGGTGCCCGGTCCCGACGGGCACCTCGAAGAGCGCAGCCACACCTTCTACGAGACCGAGTTCGGCCCCGTCATCCAGACGGGCCAGCTGCCGTGGACCAACACCCTGGCCTTCGCCGTGCGTGACGTGAACGTCGACAACGGTCGCGCCGTGGACACCTGGCTGGACATGAACCGGGCCAGCTCCGTCGCCGAGCTCAGGGCCGCGTTGGACCGGTGGCAGGGCATCCCCTGGGTGAACACCATCGCCGCGGACGCCGAGGGCAACGCCTACTACGGCGACCACTCGGCGGTCCCCAACGTGTCGCCACAGCAGATGGCCAGCTGCGGGTTCCCGATCATGGACGGCTCACGTTCCGCCTGTGCCTGGGCGAGCGACACCGACGCGGCGGTACCGGGGATCTTCGGTCCGTCGAACCTGCCACAGCTGCAGCGTGGTGACTACGCGACCAACATGAACAACAGCCACTGGTTGTCGAACCCTGAGGCACCCCTGGAGGGGTTCTCGCCGATCATCGGCTCCGAGCGCACCGACATCGGGCTGCGCGCCCGGCTCGGCCTGGTCATGCTGCAGCAGCGGCTCGCCGGGGAGGACGACCTCGAGGGCACCGGGTTCAGCCTCGACCGTCTCCAGGACGTGATGTTCAACAACCGCAACCTCGGGGCGGAGTTGGTGCGCGACGACCTCGTCGCAGCCTGTCGCGAACGGCCGACCGTGACCGTCGGGGGCGCCGAGGTGGACCTGAGCGAGGCCTGCGACGTCCTGGCCGACTGGGATCTGCGGGTCGAACGTGACAGTCGCGGTGCCCACCTGTTCCGCGAGTTCGCCACCGCCGGTGGACTGCGCTTCGCGGTGCCCTTCGATCCGGCCGATCCGATCAACACCCCCAACACCCTGCACACGGGCGATGTCCGGGTGCTCGAGGCGCTGGGGACCGCCGTGCGGCGCCTGACCGCCGCGAACATCCCCTTGGACGCCAGGTGGGGGGACGTGCAGTACGTGGTGCGGGGCGATGAACGCATCGAGATCCACGGTGGCGCCGGTGGCCAGGGCATCTTCAACGTGATCAGCTCCGTGGGCCTGCAGCCGAACCTCGGCTACCCCGAGGTCGTGGCCGGCGCCAGCTTCGTGCTGGCCGCGGAGCTGACCCCTGACGGACCGCGCAGTCGCGCCCTGCTGACCTACTCGCAGTCCAGCGACCCGACCTCGCCGCACTTCGCCGATCAGACCCGGCGCTACGCCGACAAGGCGTGGGTGGAACTACCCTTCACCGAGGCGCAGATCCTCGCCGACCCGGCGTTGTCCACGACCAGGGTGCGGCTGAGCCAGGACGACTGCCGCCGCGGCGGCTGGCGGGCGTTCGAGCGACCGGCCTTCGACAACCAGGGTGCCTGCGTCCGCTGGTTCGCGACCCGCGAGGGGGCCTGAGCACCGCACTGGTGGCGTAGGGCCGCTACCGTGGTGCGCACCAGAGCTGCCCACACCGTGCCCCCGGCGCGGTCGCGGATCCGCGGTCCCTGGACCCCTTCGTCGCGCTCGCCGACGTCCATCACATCGTCCACCCGGCGCGGCGCGACCGCCCTTCAGGGACCGATGCGGGACCGGCCGGCGCCACCCTCCGGAACGGGTGGACGCGGTGACACCGACCCGGTTCCGCGACGGTTGTTGCCGGGGCTGACCCGGCAGGAAGCGTGCGGCCACCGACCCGTCGGCCTGGCGATACGCCTGAGCCGTGCGTGGCAGGGCGAAGGGCGATGATCGGACGACCGTCCGTCAACGTCTCGACGCGCGCACGCTCGTCCGATTCCAGGGGGCGAACGCGTTGTCGACCCCCCGCAGCGCGGGTTCGAGTTCCGGTGCGTGTCGGAGCAGCACCGTGCGCATGTCGTTCGCGGCTATCCAGTCCATCCCGGCCTGTGTGTAGACCTCGGGCCGGAAGTCGGTGGTAAAGAACCGATCGCTCTTCAGCCGCCGGGACGCCATCAGCACGAAGATGCGGAACGCCGTGTCGCTGAAGCCGAACCCTCGCGGCGGCTGCTCCGCGTACATGCCGACGACCGTGTCCACGCGGTCGATGTCGTCGTCGTAGAGGCGGCGCAGGTCCTCACGCAGCTCGGGGTCGTCGGTCAGCTCCTCGAACGATGCACATGGCGGGAGGTGCAGCAGTTGTCGGAAGCGGTTGTAACGCGGCACACCCCGCTCCCGCGTCCGCAGGACGTCGATGGCAGCGAGATCGATCAGGGTGCCGTCGTGCAGGGCCAGCTGACGTAAGGAGTTCGGATAGTTGCGCAGGGTGATGGCCCCGGGGTGGGCCACACCGAAGGAGTACAGCAGATCAGCGAACCCGTGGTCGGCGACCAGTGCGTGGGTGTTCGCCTCTGCGATGTCGTCGAATGCGCACTCCCGGGTGAGCTGGTCATCGGCGATCTGCCGCAGGCGATAGTCATCGGGCACCAACGGGTGCATCCGATAGACCGCGACGAACTCCTCCGTGATCGCGTACGGCACCGCATGGTGGTCCGTGGCCGAACCGGGGATGCCAACGGCGAGATCGCTGTCGGTGTACCGATCGACGAGCGCATGCAGACGCTCACCGGCGAGCCCCCACCAGTTCGCGCGCATACCGATCTGCAGCGTCGGGTGGCCGAGGATGCCGGGGGTCCACTCGACGGTGTGGATCTTCGCGATCAGCGCGGCGTTGATGAGGCGGGCGTGATCGTAGAGTTCGTCATCGGACCACCCCGGGTACTCCGACCGGAGCCGGTCACAGATGGCGTTGTGCTCGCGCATGAACAGGATGTGCAGGAGCGCCAAGCCGGCCCACCATCCGTCGATACCGCCGGGGAACGCGCTCAACTGCGCTGGATCGATCGGCAGCAGGCCACGCTCGTCGAGCCGGACCTTGCCATCCGCACCACTTCGCAGCATGCGCTCGAACTCGGGTGTGCTCCCGTAGAGCTGCGAGGCGTCCCACCAGTGCGTCTCGTGGTTGATGAAGGTTGGCGGGGCGCCCTCGACGGCGGGTCCGTCCATCGCCGTGCGGGAGAGCAACATGGGATCCTGCGGCCAGTCGTCCTCGGGCGACAGGTCCAGGCGCCACGGATCGTCGTTCCGGGGATCACCGTGACGGAACCAGTCCCGGATCTGGAACTGGATCCACGCGGCGGCCAGGACGTTGAGCGTGTCGGCCGGGATGAACTCCCGGCGCGCCATCAGCGTTCGACTGACCTCGCGAGGGCTCGGGGCGAGCAGCCGGTCGTCGGACTCAGGCCAGGTCTCCTCGATCGGCACGTTGCGGCCGAACACCTGGCCGACCATGCCCATCGTCGGATCCGCGGGGTCGTTGCCGCTGCCATCGATCGTGCGTGCCGGCGGCGCGGCGTCGCCCGGTGTGGAGACCCCACGGGCGATCGGGTCGTACAGGTTGCGCTCCCGCAACCGCTCGCGGAGTCCTATCAGCGTCACCAACCCGAGCGGCACGGGAAGTCGGTCCCATCCGACGCGCCGGTCGATAGCACCGGCCGTCCCGCTCAGCACCCGTCGCAGCAGTCTGCCCATCAGACTCTCGTTCCGTTGCTCCCACATCGGTCCGGGCGGCGCGAGCCGCGTTCCACCCTACGCATGCTTCGCCGGGAGGGTCAACGGGAGCTCAGGTGCAGCACGCGGACCCCGCTCGCCGGGACCGATGCAGGGCCTGGGAGCTGCGGGAGGGCATCGCGCCGCGTTGACGGGCGCTCCATCGCGTGCACCGAGACGCCCGGCGCAACGTCGCCGACCCTCGACGGGCGCTTGGCCCGATCGGCGCCCGTAGCCGTGGAGCTGCCGGGATAGGTGGCGTGCGGACCAGTGCCCCGTCGGATCGCGGTCACCAGTACGTCGCTCCGAAGACCCTGAAGGGGGGTCGAAACTGCCGCGCCTGGATGGTGCCCGTTCAGCGTCGCGAGGAGACGAGGACCTTCTTGAGGGTCTCGAACTCCTCGAGGCACTTGCCCGAGCCGATCGCGACGGAGGACAGCGGGTCCTCGGTGGCGTGGATGGGGAGCCCGGTCTCGTGCTTGAGGCGCTCGTCGAGGCCCTTGAGCAGGGCGCCGCCACCGGTGAGCACGATGCCCTTGTCCATGATGTCAGCGGCCAGCTCCGGCGGGGTCATGTCGAGGGTGTTCTTCACCGCATCCACGATGGCGTTGACCGGCTCCTCGATGGCACGACGGATCTCGTCCGCGGACACGATGATGGTCTTGGGCATGCCGGAGACCAGGTCACGCCCGCGGACCTCGGCGTGGGGCTCATCGGGCAGCGGGAACGCGCTGCCGATGGCCATCTTGATCTCCTCGGCGGTGCGCTCGCCGAGCATCAGCGAGTACTCCTTCTTGACGTAGCCGATGATCGACTCATCCA
>SKTN01000164.1 GCA_007117945.1 Nitriliruptoraceae bacterium
GCCTGGTTGGACGAGATCGACGACGAGCTGACCGGTGGTGCGCTGCTGGTCGCCGAGGCCATGCCGCGCCTGACCCGGGCGTTCCTGGCCGCGGACCGTGCCGTGCTGGCGGAGGCCAACGCGCTGTCGGCCGATGTCGGCGAGCGGTGCCGCCACGTGGAGCAGCAGGGCTTCGTCCTGCTGGCCCGCGAGTCCCCGGTCTCCGGTGACCTGCGGCGGCTGGTGGCGATCCTGCGCCTGGTCCACGACGCGGAACGCTCCGGGCGCCTGATGCGTCACGTCGCCGAGGGCGTGGAGCGCCTCGACGCCCGCCAGCTGCCCCTGGCCCTGCGCCAGCAGCTCGAGGAGCTCGCACACCGCTCCATCGAGGTGTTCCGCCGGGGGGTGGACGCGTGGCGCCAGCGCGATGCCCTGGCGGTGCACGAGCTCGACCACCTCGACTCCCAGGTCGACACCCTCAGGGTGGGGCTGATCGCCCACGCCCAGGAGCTCGACGGCGCGGCCGCTGAGATCCTGGTGCTCGGACTCCTCGGCCGGTACTTCGAGCGGCTCGCAGACCACGGCGTGGCCTTCGCCCAGCACGTCACCTTCGTGGTCACCGGGGAGCGGGTGGATGTCGGCCCCTGAGCCCGGCGTGCCGTCCTCACACCGCGGGGGGCGCTCCCGTGGACAGCTCGCGGTTCTCGCCCGTGGCCACGAACAGCGCCTGCTCGGCGATGTCGACGCCGTGGTCGGCGTAGCGCTCGAGCTGCCGGGTGAGCTGGATCATCCGGGTGGCCCAGAACAGCCGCTCCTCCTGCTGTCCGGCGATGCGGACCAGGCGCTGGAAGATCCCGGCGTTGAGCCGGTCCACGGCGTCGTCGGCCCGGGCCGCGGCGTGGGCCATGTCCGCGTCCGCGGCGGTGAAGGCGGCACAGGCCTGGCGCCCGACCTCGCGGGCGAGCTCGCCCATCTCCACCAGCTGTTCGAGCAGGTCGGGATCGGGCTCGTGCTCCGCGGCGCGCTGGGTGGTGCGGGCCACGCCCACGGCGTAGTCGGCCATCCGCTCGATGTGCAGGCTGACGTGGAGGAGCCCGGCCAGCAGCCGCAGGTCGCGCCCGACGGGTCCGTGGAGTGCCACGGCGGCGAGCACGCCGTGCTGGACCTGCTCGTAGGCGCGGTCGAGCGCACGGTCGCTGTCGATCACCACATCCGCGGCGGCGAGGTCCCCCTCACGCATCGCGGTGAGCGCACGTGCGAGCATGTCGTCAGCCCGCTCGCCCATGGCGACCACGGTGCTGCTGAGCTGGTCGATCTGCCGGTCGAGCTCGTCGCGCATGGTGCACCTCCCGCCGCACTATAACCACGACACGAGGGTTCCAGGGATGCCGAAGCTGCTGCTCGTCGAGGATGAGAAGTCGATCGCCGAGGGGCTGGCCATCACCCTGGAGGCCGAGGGTTTCCAGGTGGCCTGGGTCAAGGACGGCCTCGACGCGATCCCCGCCTGGGAACGGGTCCGTCCTGACCTCGTGATCCTGGACCTGATGTTGCCGGGGATGAGCGGGACGGAGATCTGCCGGACCCTGCGTAGCCGTTCCGACGTGCCCATCATCATGCTCACCGCACGGGAGGCCGAGGTCGACCGGGTGGTCGGTCTCGAGCTCGGGGCCGACGACTACGTCACCAAGCCCTTCTCCACCCGGGAGCTCGTGGCCCGCATCAAGGCGATCCTGCGCCGGGCACCCCTCGTCGAGGCGGTGGAGGACGAGTCCCCGGTGGAGGCCTCGGGGGTACGGGTGGACCGGGTCCGCCACGAGGTGCAGGTCGACGCCCGCGCCGTGGACCTGCCACCCAAGGAGTTCGAGCTGCTGGCCTACCTGGTGGAGCACGCCGGTCGGGTACTGACCAGGGGCCAGCTGATCGACGAGATCTGGGGCAGCGACTACGTCGGTGACACCAAGACCCTGGACGTCCACATCCGGCGCCTGCGGACCCGGGTGGAGCGCGATCCCCACACCCCCCTACGGATCCAGACCGTGCGGGGCGTGGGCTACCGCTTCGCGGACAGGTGAGCTGGGCCTGGGAGGTGGCGGCACCGGCGCCGGTGCTGCTGGCGGCAGCCGTTCTGGTGCAGCAGGCCGTGTACCGGCACCGCCTGCGGCACCTGACCGGCGTCCTGCGTGCCTGGTCCGAGGGGGGAGACGCCGACCTCACGATCGGTGGACGTGGCACCTGGCGTGCCCACACCGCGGCGGTCCAGGCGCTGGGTCAGGCCCACCGTGCGGCCACCGAGGAGCTCGGCCGTGAGCGCCCCTGGCGCCGTGAGCTCGTCGACTCCCTGGTCCAGCCGGCGCTGCTGTTCGATGGTGACTGCCGGCTCAGGGCGGCCAACGCCACCGCGCGTGAGCTCCTGCACATCGCCCGGGACGTGGGCGAGGTCACGGTGCTGCAGGCGGTGGGCAGCCCGGCCATCGCCGAGGCCGTGCGGGCGGCACGGGGTGGGACGCGGTCGATCGGGATCGACGTCGAGCACACGGGCCGTGAGCTCAGGGTCGCGGTCTCCCCCGTGGGCGAGGAGGTGCTGGTCATCATCACCGACCGCACCCGGGAGCGGCGCGTGGAGGAGCTGCGGCGCAACTTCGTGGTCAACGCCTCCCACGAGCTGAAGACGCCGGTGACCAGCATCCAGACCCTGTCGGAGGCCCTGGCCGTCACCGTGCGCGCCGACCCGGCCCGCACCGCCGCCCTGGTCGCCCAGCTCGGTGAGGAGGCCGAGCGGATGGCGCGGTTGCTCCACGACCTGCTCGACCTGCGCCGGTTGGAGGAGCGGGGGCCACTTGAGCGGGCACCCGTGGACCTCGCGGAGCTGACCCGGCGGATCCTGGCGGAGCTGGTGCCACGGGCCGAGGAGGCCGGGATCACCGTGGCCCTGGAGTCCCCCGAGCACGCCGTGGTGGTCGGGGTCCCCGGCGACCTCGAGGTGATCGTCACCAACCTGGTGGGCAACGCCTGGCAGTACAACCGGGCGGGAGGTTCCCTCACCGTGACCATCATGCCCGAGGACGGGGCGCAGGTCCTGGCCGTGCACGACACCGGCATCGGTATCCCCCGTCAGGACCTGCAGCGGGTCTTCGAGCGGTTCTACCGCGTCGACACCGCCCGCTCCCGCGAGACCGGGGGGACCGGGCTCGGCCTGTCCATCGTGCGCCACGCCGTCGAGCGGCACGGCGGCAGCATCCGGGTGGACAGCCTGCTCGGGGAGGGCAGCACCTTCACGGTGCGCCTGCCCGTGGAGCCACCCCGTTGAGCGGCAGGGGTACGGTCCGCCCACGACCGGGCAGCAGCGAGGTGGGTGTGGCACAGCGATCGACGACGCTGGGCGGTGCGCCGGACCCCGGGCCGACCGCGCCCGAGGGGCTGACCCGGGAGCGCGGCAAGACCCTGCGCGCCCCGGTGATCCTGGACCTGCTGGCCGCCGAGCTGCCCGATGCGCGCATCGCCCTGGACTTCCGCGACCGGTGGGAGCTGCTGGTGGCGACGATCCTCTCCGCCCAGTCCACGGACGTGAAGGTCAACGAGGTCACCCCGCAGCTGTTCGCCACCTTCGACGGCCCCGAGGCCGTGGCCGCCGCGTCCCAGGAGGAGATCGAGGCGTTGATCTCCTCCCTGGGGCTGTACCGCCAGAAGGCGCGCAACATCCGGGCGGCCGCGGCGCTGCTCCTCGAGCGGCACAGCGGTCAGGTGCCCGACTCCATGGAGCAGCTCACCGCCCTGCCCGGGGTGGCGCGCAAGACCGCCAACGTCGTGCTGTCCAACGGCTCCGGGCGTCACGAGGGCGTGGTCGTCGACACCCACGTCGCCCGGCTCGCCCGGCGCCTGCGGTTCACCCGGGAGCAGGACGCGGTCCGCATCGAGCGTGACCTGATGCGCCTGTTCCCGCGCCATCGGTGGCTGGAGGTCGCCGACCTGCTGATCCACCACGGTCGGCGCACCTGCACCGCCCGGGCCCCCCGTTGCGAGGCCTGCGTCATCGAGCCGCTCTGCCCCTCCTCCCAGGAGGCGGGCCTGACCGACAAGCGCTGAGCTCAGCGCTGGCGTCGGCGGTAGGCCCACAGGCTGGTGCCGATCGCCAGCACGGTCAGGACCA
>SKTN01000323.1 GCA_007117945.1 Nitriliruptoraceae bacterium
GGCGACCAGGACGCCCTGCTCAGGACCTACTCCGAGGTGCAGGACCGCTTCGCCACCCTGGGTGGCTACGAGCTGGAGTCCGAGGCCCACCGGGTGCTGTCGGGTCTGGGCTTCGCCCCGGAGGACGCCCACCGTGACACCGCCGAGCTGTCCGGTGGGTGGCGGGTGCGGGTGGCCCTGGCCCGGCTGCTGCTGGCCAAGCCCGACCTGCTGGTGCTCGACGAACCCACCAACCACCTCGACCTCGACACCATCGCGTGGCTGGAGGGGACGCTGCGCGAGCTGCCCGGTGCCCTGCTGCTGGTCAGCCACGACCGCGACTTCATCGACGCCACGGCGGACGTGATCGTGGAGCTGGCCGCAGGCACGACCATGTCCTACGAGGTGCGCTCCGGCACCCTGGCCGCGGAGCTCGGGGGGTTCGCCTCCTTCGTGGCCCAGCGGGAGGAACGCCTCGCCAGCCTGCGCGCCGCCAAGTCCCAGCAGGACCGGGTCATCGCCCAGCAGGAGCGCTTCGTGGAGCGCTTCCGCTACAAGGCCAGCAAGGCCCGCCAGGTCCAGTCCCGCATCAAGGCGTTGGAGAAGCTCGAGCGCATCGAGGTCCCCGACCACAAGCAGCTGGTCGCCCGCTTCGCCTTCCCCGAGCCGGCCCGCTCCGGGCGGGTGGTCGCCGAGGCCAAGGGGCTCAGCGTCGCCTACGGGGACCTGGTCGTGCTCGACGAGGTGGACCTGGTGATCGAGCGGGGCAGCACCGTCGCCCTGATCGGGCCCAACGGGGCGGGCAAGACCACCCTGCTGCGTGCCCTCCTCGATCAGGTCCCGATCACCGGCGGGAGCGTGGAGCTCGGCTCGGGCGTCGAGGTGGCGGTGGTGGACCAGCACCAGGCCGAGGTGATGGACCTGGACAAGACCGTGCTGGAGGAGTTCCGCACGGCGCTGGGTGACCGGCACCGGGGCGGCAACCACCGCACGATGCTGGGCGCCTTCGGGTTCCCCGGCGACCTCGCTGAGCGGCTGGTCCTGGAGCTCTCCGGCGGGGAACGCACCCGGCTGGGGCTCGCCAAGGCGATGGCCTCACCGGCGAACCTGCTGCTGCTGGACGAGCCCACCAACCACCTCGACCTGGCCTCCCGGGACGTGCTCGAGGATGCGCTGGGTGCCTACGCCGGCACGGTGGTGCTGATCACCCACGACCGGCACGTGATCCGCGCCACCGCCGACACCATCGTCGAGGTGGGCGACGGCGGGCTGGAGGTGTTCGAGGGCACCTACGAGGAGCTGCTGGAACGCCGCGGTGGTGGCCCGGGCGGCGCCCGCAACGGCCGGGTCGCGACCCCCACCGCCAGCGCCGGGACCGGGGCACCCGCCGATCGGCGCAGCGGGCGGCGCGTCGAGGCCAGTAGTGCGGGGCCGGCCCAGCGTCGCGACCCCGCCACCAAACGCCGTGAGGCCGAGCGTCGCAACGCCCGTCACCAGGCGACCCGCGATCTCAAGCGCACCGTCGACCGTCTCGAGCGTGAGCTCGGCAAGGTCGAGGCGGAGATCGCGGCGCTCAACCGGACCATGGCGGACCCCGGGATCTACGACGACGGGGACCGGGTCAAGGCCCTGGTCGCCCAGCACGGGGCGGCCAAGGACCGCTCGGCGGAGCTGCTGGCCCGCTGGGAGGAGGCCCTGGTCGCGCTCGAGGCCGCGGAAGCCGCCGTCGACGCCTGAGGGTGGGGGCGGCGCTGGACGGCGGTGGTCGTCCGTGCGCACCAGGATTTGGAGCGGACGCTCCAGGTTGACCTAGGCTCAGCCGCACGCAGCGACCAGGAGCGAGCCGTGACCGCGACCGCCTACTACATCGACGGGGTGCGCGTCCCGATCGGACGCGCCAAGGACACGGGCTACTACGCCCACACCCGTGCCGACGACCTCGCCGTCCGCTCGATCCGGGCCCTGCTCGAACGCAACCCGGGCGTGCCCGCCGACCGCATCGACGACGTCGCGTGGGCGGCCACCGCCCAGGTCGGCGACCAGGGACTGACCCTGGGGCGGTCCCTGGCGATCCTGGCCGGGCTCGGCAAGACCGTCCCGGGTTACGCCATCGACCGGATGTGCGCGGGGGCGATGACCGCCATCGTCAACGCCGGGAACGCGATCCGCGTCGGTGCCCAGGACCTGGTGCTCGCCGGTGGGGTGGAGCACATGGGCAACCACCCCATGGGCGCGGAGATCGACCCCAACCCCCGGTTCCTGTCGGACAAGCTGGTGGACCCCACGGCCCTGGTGATGGGCAACACCGCGGAGAACCTCCACGACGACCACCCCGACGTCACCCGTCAACGCTGCGACGAGTTCGCCCTGCTCTCCCAGGAGCGCACCGCCAAGGCCCAGGCGGATGGGATCTTCGCCACCCACGTGGTGCCGGTCACCGTGCGCAGCCCCGAGGGATGGCGCGTGGTCGACGTCGATGAGCACCCGCGCCCGGGTACCACCCCGGAGTCGCTGGCGGGCCTGGAGTCGCCCTTCCGGCCCGGTGGTCGCGTCACCGCGGGCAACGCCGCCGGGCTCAACGACGGTGCCGGTGGGGTGCTGCTCGCCTCCGAGCAGGCCGTCGAGGAGCACGGGCTCACCCCGAAGATGAAGATGATGGACTACGCCTTCGTCGGGGTGGAGCCGGAGACCATGGGCTACGGGCCCGTGCCCGCCACGCGCAAGCTGTTGCAGCGCAACGGGCTGACCATCGACGACATCGACGTCGTCGACATGAACGAGGCCTTCGCCGTGCAGTGCGTGGCCTTCCTCGACGCCTTCGACCTGCCGCTCGACGCCGACAAGGTCAACCCCTACGGCGGTGCGATCGCCATGGGCCACCCCCTGGCCTTCTCCGGCGCCCGTCTGGCCATGCAGCTGGCCACCTACCTCGACCGCAACCCGGACGCGCAGCGCGGCATCACCACCATGTGCATCGGGCTCGGCATGGGCGCCGCCGTGCTGTGGGAACGCGCCTGACCGACGACAGCGACCAGCCTCACGACCGCGAGGAGCCAGCCGTGTCCGACCCCGTGACCCGCTTCCACCTGACCTACGCCGACCGTCCCGTCGGACGTCTCGCCCTGCTGACCATGGACAACGGCGAGGACCACACCAAGCCGAACGTCTTCGGTGCAGGCGCCCTGCAGTCGCTGTCCGACGCCCTGGATGAGCTGGAGGCCGCCGACGACGTCGCCGGTCTGCTGCTGACGGGCAAGCCCTTCATCTTCGCCGTCGGAGCGGACCTCAAGTCCTTCACCGGCATCGACGACGCCACCGCCCTCGAGGCGGGCAAGCTCGGTCACGACGTGTTCGCCCGTCTGCAGGCGCTGCCCTTCCCGACCGTCGCGGCGATCAACGGCGCGTGCATGGGCGGGGGGTTGGAGATCGCCCTGCACTGCGACGCCCGCACCCTGTCCACGGGTGCGCAGGTGCTGGCCTTCCCCGAGGTGTTCCTCTCGATCCTGCCGGCCTGGGGTGGCACCCAGCTCGCGCCGCGGATCGTCGGGGTCAAGGACGCGATCGAGACGATCGTCATCAATCCGCTCAACACCAACCGGACGATGCGGCCGAAGGAGGCCTTCGAGCGGGGCTACGCCGACCGCTTCTACGACTCCGCCACCTTCCTCGACGACTCCGTGGCCTTCCTCGAGCGGCTGATCAGCGGCGAGGAGACCATCGACCGCTCCTCGCTGGACGTGATGGAGGGCTTCGAGGAGGCCCGCAACAACGCGCTCGGGATGATCGAGGGCAAGACCGCCGGTGCCACCCCGGCGCCGGGGAGAGCGCTGGAGCTGATCGAGTTCGCCGCTCGCGGGGGCGACCTGGCCGAGGGGCGGGTCAAGGAGCAGGAGGCGCTGGCGGAGCTGCTGCCCGCACGCCACGCCCAGGCCAGCGTGTACAGCTTCAACCTGACCCAGCAGCGGGTGAAGAAGCAGCCCGGTAAGCCCGACGTGCCGGCGCGGCGCATCCGCAAGGCGGCGATCATCGGCGCCGGGCTGATGGGTGCCCAGATCGGCTCGCTGCATCTCCAGCGCCTCGAGGTGCCCCTGGTGATGAAGGACATCGACGAGGGCGTGCTGGAGCGCTGCCGCGAGCACATCGAGGGTGAGCTCGACAAGCGGGTGGCCAAGGGCCGGATGAAGCCCGGCAAGGCCGCCTTCCTCAAGGGACTGGTGACCTACACGACCAGCTACGACGACGTCGCCGGCGCCGACTGGGTGCTGGAGGCCGTCCTCGAGCGCATGGACCTCAAGCAGGCCGTCTTCGCTGAGCTCGAGGAGGTGCTGGACGAGGCGGCGGTGATCGCCACCAACACCTCGTCGTTGTCCGTCACGGAGATGGGGTCCAAGCTCGCCCACCCCGAACGGGTCGTCGGCCTGCACTTCTTCAACCCCATCGCCGTCCTGCCCCTGGTCGAGGTGATCCGCCCCCAACAGGTCGCCGACGAGGCGCTGTCCACGGCCTTCGACGTGGCCAAGAAGCTGAAGAAGTCCGCGGTGCTGTGCGAGGACGCTCCGGGGTTCATCTTCAACCGGCTGCTGATGCGCTTCTTCGGCGGCGCGATCGAGGCCCTGCGCAGCGGCAACAGCTTCCAGGAGATCGACGACGCGATCCGTCGGTTGGGACTGCCGATGGGTCCCTTCGTGCTGCTCGGTCTGGTGGGTCCCCAGGTCGCCCTGCACACCGCCGAGACCCTGGAGGAGGCCTTCGGGGAGCGCTTCGCCGTCGACCCGGCCTTCCGCGAGATGGTGAGCTCCGGCCGGCCCGGCATCTACGACTGGGACGCCGGTGGCGAGGTCTACCCCGACGTCGCTGCGGCGGTCGAGGTGGCGGAGGGCGCCGAGCCGCTGAGCGCCGAGGGGATCCGTGCGCTGGCGGTGGAGGCCGTCGCCGACGAGGCACGCCGGATGCTGGATGACGGGGTGGTGGCCGATGCCCGCGACATCGACACCGCGATGCTGCTCGGTGGCGGGTGGCCCTTCTTCAACGGCGGCATCTGTCTGTACCTGGACCAGACCGGGGTGTCGGAGCGACTCTTCGGCCGGCCCTTCGTGACGGCCGAGGACCACGGCCGGCGCTGAGCCCGGTGCAGGCGTGAGCGGACGGCGGCGGGCCCATGGCCCGCCGCCGTCCGGCGACGCACCACCACCTCGACATCGCCGGGTCGGCCCGGGGGCGGGTGGTGGGGTGCTGTGCTGGGGGTCAGCGCTGCTCGACGGGGAGGTAGTCGCGCGCGTCCGCACCGACGTAGAGCTGACGGGGACGCACGATCGCCTGCTCCTCGTCCAGCACGTTCTCCTGCCAGTGGGACATCCAGCCCGGGATACGGCCCATGGCGAAGAGCACCGGGAACATCGAGGTGGGGAAGCCCATGGCCTGGTAGATGATCCCGGAGTAGAAGTCGACGTTGGGGTAGAGCTTGCGCTCGACGAAGTACTCGTCCTCGAGGGCGATGCGCTCGAGCTCCACGGCGATGTCGAGCAGCGGGTTCCTGCCGGTGACCTCGAAGACCTCGTGGGCGAGCTCCTGGACGACCTTGGCGCGAGGGTCGTAGTTCTTGTAGACCCGGTGGCCGAAGCCCATCAGCCGGAACTCGCCGTCCTTGGCCGCCCGGACCGCGTCGGCCACGTTCTCCACCGAGCCGATGCGCTCGAGCATCCGGAGCACCGCCTCGTTGGCCCCGCCGTGCTTCGGGCCGTAGAGCGCCGCTGTCGCGCCGGCCGCTGCGGAGTAGGGATCGGCGTCGGAGGAGCTGATCGCCCGCATGGTGGTGGTCGAGCAGTTCTGCTCGTGGTCGGCGTGCAGGATCAGCAGCACGTCCATGGCGCGCTCGAGGATCGGGTCGGGCTCGTACTTCAGCTCCGTGGTCTTCCACATCATGTTCAGGAAGTTGCCCGCGAAGGACAGGTCGTTGTCGGGGTAGGCGTACCGCATCCCGATGGAGTGGCGGTAGGCGAAGGCTGCCAGGGTCGGCATCTTCGCGATCAGGCGGATGATCTGCATGTAACGGGCCTCGGCCTCGTCGAGGTCCTTGGCCTCCGGGTAGAAGGTCGACAGCGCCCCCACGGTGGACACCAGCATCCCCATCGGGTGGGCGTCGTGGTGGAAGCCATCCATGAACTGCTTGAGGTTCTCGTGGATGAAGGTGTGGTGGGTGATGTCGTAGACCCACCGGTCGAGCTCGTCCGTGGTGGGCAGCTCCCCGTTGATCAGCAGGTAGGCGACCTCCAGGAAGCTCGATGACTCGGCCAACTGCTCGATCGGGTAGCCCCGGTAGCGCAGGATGCCGACGTCACCATCGATGTAGGTGACCCGACTGCGCACGTTCGCGGTGTTCTTGAAGGCCGGGTCGTAGCTGAGCAGGCCGAAGTCGTCGTCCGAGAGCTTGATCTGGCGGAGATCCATCGCGCGGATCGAGCCGTCGGTGACCGGCACCTCGTAGCTGCGCCCGGTGCGGTTATCGGTGATCGTCAGGGTGTCCTGGGTTTCGCTCATCGGGCAGGGTTCTCCTGGTCGCTCGAGGCTCCGCGCCACGCTAGTCGGCCGTGTCCGTTCGAGCCGCGCCGGGGGCGACAGCGGCTCGCCTGCGGGCACGGCCTGCTCACACCTCGGTGTGGGCTGCGGTGCTCACACGGGAGAGGAGCTCGGTCAGCGTCCGTGCCTCGTCCTCGTCGAGGAGCGAGGTGAAGTAACGCTGCACGCCCTCCAGGTGGGTCGGCGCCGTCGCGCGCAGCCGCTGGCGTCCGGCATCCGTGAGCTGCGCGAAGGTGCCCCGCCGATCATCAGCGCACCGGCTGCGGGTGACCAGGCCGTCGCGCTCCATACGATCGACCAGGCGGGTGACACCGCTCTTGGAGAGCAGCACGGCGTCGGCGAGCTCCTGCATCCGGAGACGGTGCTCCGGTGCCTCCTGGAGCTGGACGAGCACGTCGTACCAGGTCAGGGGCAGTTCCTCGGTGGCCTTCAGCTCCCGGGTGAGCACCTCGATCACCCGGGCGTGCGCCTGGAGGAAGGTGCGCCACGCCTCGAGCTGCGCCGGGGGCATGTCCGGCGGCGTGCGGGGCTCGTCCGGCGGCGCGCCGGCCGCGCCCCTCCCAGCGGGAGGAGGCTCGGGCGCAGGGGTGGAGGAGGTGGGGGAGGTAGCCATGGCCCGACTGTAGCGGAGGCTCGTTGCGGCATCACCGATTGCGGCAGCAACCGTTCCCGCCGGGGTCTGTCCCTGCGTCAGCTGTCGCCATCGCACGCCCGGGACGGCTGGCAGCGAGGGCAGCGGTAGACGTGGCGTGCCTGCTCACCGAGGCGGGACACCTCGATGGGGGTGGCGCACCGACGACACGGCGCACCCCCGCGGCCGTGGACCCACAGGGCGCCCGGCCCGGCCTGGGGCGCGGTGGTCCGCTCGACCGTCGTGACGTTGGCCCGCAGCAGCTCGCCGGCGTCCGCGAGGAGCGCGCGCAGGCGGCGGGCGGAGATGTCCTGGATCGGTGTGGCAGGGTCCAGTCCGTGCAGGAACAGTACGTCGCACCGGTAGACGTTGCCGACCCCGCAGGCCACGCGCTGGTCGAGGAGGACCTCCCCGATGGTGGGCGGTGGGACGCGCAGCGCGGCGAGGCGGTGTACGGCCTCATCGAGGTCGGCGGCGGGGTCGCACAGGTCCGGGCCCAGCGCGCGCAGGCTCGGGTGGCGTCGCAGCGCCTGCGCATCGAGGAGTTCGACGATCGGTGCCAGGAAGCACACGGCGACGGCGTCGTCGGTGGCCAGCACCACCCGTGCCGCGGCGCGGGCTCTGCCCCACCGCTGCCCCGGCCGGTAGAGGTGCCAGGACCCGCTCATCCGCAGGTGGGTGTGGAGGATGGACCCGCCATCGAGGTGGAGCAGGAGGTGCTTGCCCCGGGCCTCGACCTGCTGGATACGGCTGCCCGGGGTGGGGTGGGGCCGGGGGACGCGAGGCAGTTCGATGCGGGTCAACGGCCGGTCGCCGAGGGATCGCCGCAGCGATGCTGCGACGCGGTGGATCGTGTCACCCTCGGGCATGGCGCCAGGGTACGTCCGGATCACGTCGACGGGTGCGGCGCGGAGGTCGGCGTCGGGCGCGTGGACGGGGGGGTCCGCAGGGCGGCGTCGGGCGCGTGGGACCGGCACCGGCGTGGACACACGACGAGGGGCCGCCCGTGGGCGACCCCTCACGATGGTGCGCTGCGGTTCGGCGTGCTCAGAGGTCGTAGGGACGCAGCGTCCCGCGACCGTTCTCCTTGGCGCGCTGCGCAGCGTCGGCGAGCATCGCCGCGATCTTCTCGTTGAGCGCGTCGGGCAGGGTGGAGTCCATGCGCAGATCGAGGCCCTTGACGGCTTCCTTGACCTTGCTCTGGACGACGAGTGACTCGGCCATGCTGTGTGCTCCTGTGGTCGGTGGTGCGAGGGGTTCCTCGCGGACGGCGGACGTCGAGCCCCGGCAACGGATACACCGCCCGGCGTGGACCCGGCACCCGCACAGCGAGCACCAGGTGGCTGCGTCGAGCGCACTCTACGGTGGTTCCGGGCCCAGATGCGAACATCTGCCCCGTCCATGGGGGCAGTGCTGGCCGTGTGCGCTCCGGCCGCCGGGCCACGCCGGGCCGTCCCGGTGTTAGGGTCGAGGCCCCGCTGACAGCTCGATGCCCCGAAGCTCAGGACCCGCGATGCTGCCGCGCGCCAGCCGTCACCCGGCCCGTCCTCGCCCCCGCCTGGCTGCGGCGATGGTCGGCGTCCTGGTCGGTGTGACCGCAGGGTGTGGCGTCCTCGAGCTCGGTGAAGCGGCCCATGATGCGGTCGTCCTCGAGGGGGCGGCCCCGACCGATGACGAGCGCTGGAGCATGGTCGTCGAGCTCCTGCAGACCGACATCGCCGGGGAGGCCGTGGTCGCCGTGGCCTTCGAGGGTGACGAGGTGCCCTGCGTGGATGGTGGCGCGCTCGCCGCCGCCGAGCTGCTGCCCGCCACGGAGCTGCGCTTCGAGCAGGGCGCCGACGGTGTGGAGCCCGCGGACGAGGACGAGCCGCCCCTGGTCTCCGGGGTGGAGCTCGAGGTCCACTGCGACTGACGGGGCGGGCACGGGGCCCGGGTCAGCGGCTGCTGCGTGTCCGACCCCGGTAGGTGAACCCCCGGTAGCCGGGGGAGAAGCCGGCCTCCTCCAGACGGGCCGGCCACGGTGCCACGGTGTGCACGTCGGCGCCATCGATACGGGTGATCTCCAGCTTGCGGAGCGCGCCCTCGTCGACCAGCGCCTGCAGCGCCGGGAGCCACACCGTGGTCGCGGCCGGGTGCTCGAAGGTGATCAGGCTGTGGCCGCCACGCTCCAGCACGGCTGCCGGTAGCCCGTCCACCAGCACCACGTGCGCGCCTGCGCTGCGAGCCGGACGCCCCTGGCTCGGTGGCCACGCCAGTGCCGCTCCGAAGGGTTGCGCCGGATCCGTCGCCGCGAGGCGCACCACCGTGGGCTGGCCCTCCTCGCCCGTGGGATCGCGCCGGTCCCGGAGCCGATCGATCGCGCCGGGCTGGGCGAACTGGGCGGCACCGAGCCCAGCGACGAGGTAGCCACGCCGGACGGTCCCGGCCTCCTCGGCGGCCTTGAGCACGGGGTACACCGCGCTGAAGCCGCCCGGCACCGCCTCGATCCGTAGGGCTTCCCGGGTGAGCACGCCGTGGCGTTCCAGGAGCTGCTGGGCCAGGGCCGTGCGCCGCGTCGTCTCCGCAGCGCCGGCGGTCCGGCGTGCTCCCGTCCCGATGCTGCGTGGTGCGGTGTCGCCGCCGGCCGCGTGCCCGGCGGAGGACGCCGGGGACGCGGCGGCGTCGTGGCGGAGCAGCGACCAGCGTCCCTGGGCCGCCGGGGGCCCCAGTCGGCTCAACCGTCCTGGGCGCGGTCGGCCCCGCCCCCCGCCACCGGTACCGCGTCCGCCGCGGCTCCGCAGCCCCCGCACGGGCGCGTAGGTGTCGTTGGTCACCTCGCCGGCCCACACCAGGTCCCACAGTGCATCCAGGACCAGCTCCTGGTCGGCCACACCGGAGGCGCTGAACAGCTCCGGCCAGAAAGAGGCCCCGCGGGCCGCGAGCTCACGACGCAGGCGGTGGTGCACCTCGTCGTCGGGCCGGTCGGCCTGGGGCTCGGGGGCGAGCACCTCCAGTTGGTCGCGGAAGCACAGGGCGACGCGGCCGTCGCTGCGGCCGAGCGGCTCGACCCCGAGCCACACCACCTCGCCGGCGGCGATCAGCTGGTCGAGGTCGGCGCCGCGGTAGCCCTCGAGGCGGGCCGGCAGCACGTCGGCCTCCAGCACGCTCGCCGGGATGGGGACCCCCTGGAGCTGCGCCACGGTCTCGAGCAGGGCCTCCAGGCCCCGCCGCCGCGTCCCCGTGGCGCTACGGACCTGGTGCCAGGCGGGCAGGAAGCGGCCGAGGGTCGCGGTGTCGACGGGCTCCACCTCGGCGCGCAGAGCGGCCAGGGAGCGGCGCTTGAGGCGGCGGAGCACCTCGGCGTCCACCCACTCCCGGCCGGAGCCGTCGGGTCGGAAGGCGCCCTCGACCACCCGGTCCTGGCGGGACAGCCATCGCAGCGCCGCGACCACGCGAGGGGTCGGGACGCCGAGCCGGCGGGCACAGGCGCGCTCCTCGAAGGGTCCGTGGGTGCGGGCGTAGCGGGCCACCAGGTCGGCGAGCGGGTCCTCGACGGGCTCGGTGAAGGCAGCCGGTAGGCCCGGCGGCAGGGCGATCCCGGCAGCATCACGCAGCCGTGCCGCGTCCTCCGCCGCGGCGATGCGCGGGTGGTCGCCGACCCGGACCTCGATGGCACGACGCTCGGCGAGGAGCTGCTCGGCCCACGCCGTCGCTGCTGCGGCGGTGCCCTGGGTGCGCGCGGCGAGCTCCTCGCGGTCCAGTGGCCCGAGCTCGCGCAGCACGTCGTGGAGCTCGTCGCGGTCACGGGCCCGCCGGTCCAGCCCCCGCACCGCGCTGCTGTCCGCCGTGCGGTCGCCGGGGGCGCTGCCTGCCGGGTCGGGGTCGAGCGGGGCGAGCCGTTGCAGCTCACGCTCGAGGGTCGCGAGCACCTCGGCGTCGAGCAGGTCGCGCAGCTCGTCGCCGCCGAGCAGCTCGCGCAGCAGGTCGCGGTCGAGGGCCAGGGCCTGGGCGCGCCGCTCCGCCAGGGGCGCGTCGTACTCGTACATGTACTGCCCGACCCAGCCGAACAGCAGCGACTGCGCGAAGGGCGACGCCGAGGTGGTCTCCACCGGCACCAGCCGCACCCGCCGGGCGTGGAGGTCGCGCAGCAGGCCCTCCAGACCGGGGAGGTCGAAGACGTCCTGCAGGGCCTCACGGGTGGCCTCGAGCAGCAGGGGGAAGCTCGGGTAGCGGCTGGCGACCTGGAGCAGGTCCGCGGCGCGCTGGCGCTGCTGCCACAGGGCGGTGCGCTTGCCGGGCATGCGCTTGGGGAGCAGGAGGGCGCGGCCGGCGGCCTCGCGGAACAGGGTGGTGAACAGCGCGGTGCCGGCCAACTGCTCCACGACCAGGTCGCGGATCTCCTCGGCGGCGGGGAGCAGGTCGGTGGTGAGCGTGGCGTCGTCGAGGTGGTGGGGGGCCGGCTCCACCTCGGTGGCCGCTCCGCCAGCGCCCAACCAGCTGACGTCGGCGTCCCACCCCCCACCCCCCGGCACCCCGAAGGTGGCCGTGGTGTCGGGCAGGCGGATCACGATCCCATCGTCGGCCCACAGCAGCTCGGGGTCGTAGCCGGCGGTGGTCAGGCGGCGCTCGATGGCCATCGCCCACGGTGCGTGGACCTGGGCGCCGAAGGGGGACAGCAGGCACACCCGCCAGTCGCCGAGCTCGTCACGGAAGCGCTCGACGACGATCGTGCGGTCGTCCGGGAGCACACCGGTGGCTGCCTGCTGCTCCTCGAGGTAGGCGACGAGGTTGTCGGCCGCCCAGGCGTCGAGGTCGTGCTCCGCCTGCAGGCGTGCGAGCTCCGCGTCGCGGTCCTCGGCGGCGTGGGCACTGACCTCGCGCTGGAACGCGCCGATCGCCCGACCGAGCTCCAGGGGGCGCCCCGGACCGTCGCCGTGCCAGAAGGGCAGCTTGCCGGGCTCACCGGGGGCGGGGGAGACCACCACCCGCTCGTAGGTGATGTCCTCGATCCGCCAGGTCGAGGCGCCGAGCACGAAGGTCTCGCCGGGGCGGGACTCGTGGACCATCTCCTCGTCCAGCTCGCCCACCCGCGTGCCGTCGGCCAGGAACACCCCGAACAGCCCGCGGTCGGGGATCGTGCCGGGGTTGGTCACCGCCAGACGCTGGGCGCCGCGACGGGCCCGGACCGTGCCCTCGGTGCGGTCCCAGACCACCCGGGCCCTGAGCTCCGCGAACTCCGCGGAGGGGTAGCGCCCGCTGAGCAGGTCGAGGACGCTGTGCAGCACCTCGTCGGCCAGGTCGTGGAAGGGCGCGGCGCGGCGGACGGTGGCGGCGAGGTCCTCCACCGTCCACGTCTCGAGGGCGACCATCGCCACCAGGTGCTGGGCGAGGACGTCGAGAGGGTTGCGGGGGTAGCGGGTCGCCTCGATGGCGCCGTCGTGCATCCGGCGGGCGACGACCGCGGTCTCCACCAGGTCGCCGCGGAACTTCGGCACCAGCACCCCACGGGAGGGCTCGCCGACCTGGTGACCGGCCCGGCCGATGCGCTGCAGACCCCGGCTGACCGCACCGGGCGAGGCCACCTGGATGACCAGGTCCACGGCACCCATGTCGATGCCGAGCTCGAGGCTCGAGGTGGCGACCAGCCCGCGCAGCTGCCCGGACTTCAGCTCGTCCTCGATCTGCAGCCGGCGTTCCCGGGACAGCGAGCCGTGGTGGGCCTTGACCAGCTCCGGCGGTGGGTCGGCGCTCGCCTCCTCGAGCGCTCGATCGAGCTGCTCGCCCTCCAGGCCCTGGGCGCGGAGCTCGGCTTCCTGCTGGCGCTCGGCGTGGAGCTCGTTGAGCTTGGCGGCCAGGCGCTCCGCGAGGCGGCGGGCGTTGACGAAGATCAGGGTGGAGCGGTGCGAGGTGACGAGCTCCAGCAGCTTGGGGTGCACCGCCGGCCAGATCGAGCGGCGCGTCGGTCCGGCGGCGGCAGCGCCCGCAGCCAGCTCCAGGTCCGTGCCCCGCTGAACCGGCTGGCCGAGGTCGGACATGTCCTCCACGGGGACGACGATCTGCAGCTCAAGGGGCTTGGAGATGCCGGCGTCGACGATGCTGACCGGGCGCGGCTGGCCGGTGTCGTCGTAGCCGCCGAGGAAGCGGGCGATCTCCTCCAGCGGGCGCTGCGTGGCGGACAGGGCGATGCGCTGGGGCGGGCGGGGTTGCGCGGGCTCCTGCCCCGCCGCCGTGGCGCCCTCCACCTCGGTGCTGTCGTGGCCGCCGCGGACGACCTCGTCGAGCCGCTCCAGGGAGAGCGCGAGGTGGCTGCCACGCTTGGTCGGGGCGAGGGCGTGGATCTCGTCGATGATGACCGTCTCGATGCCGCGGAGGGTCTCGCGGGCCTGGGAGGTCAGCAGCAGGTAGAGCGACTCCGGGGTGGTGATCAGCACGTCGGGCGGGTTGCGCTTCATCCGCTCGCGATCGCGGGCGGGCGTGTCGCCGGTGCGCACGCCCACCTCGGGGCGGTGCACCTCGATGCCGAGGCGCTCACCCGCCAGCCGGATGCCCTCGAGGGGGGCCCGGAGGTTGCGATCGACGTCGACCGCCAGGGCGCGCAGCGGCGAGATGTAGAGCACGCGGCACCGACGGTCACGGTCCTCGGGCGGCGGCGTGCGGGTGAGTTGGTCCAGGGCCCACAGGAAGGCGGTCAGGGTCTTGCCCGACCCGGTGGGGGCCAGGATCAGGGTGTGGTCACCGTCGGCGATGGCGGGCCAGCCCTGTCGCTGGGCAGCGGTTGGGGACGCGAAGGTGGTGGCGAACCACTCGCGCACGGGGTCCGAGAACCGGGAGAGCACCGCGTCGTCCATCGCGGCGACGGTAGCGCTGGCGTGTGGCCTCCCCGCACGCTGGCTGTTGGCCGCACCACGCGCAGGCTGGTGGTGAGGCCGCGCGTTGGCCGGTCGGGCTGGTCCCCGGCTGTCAGGGCGGCTGTCGGCGACCGGCTCGGTACGGGGAGCGTCGTCAAGAGTGGAGGAACGCGGCGACATACCGCCGCGTTCCTCCACTCTTGCGGCGTCGGCGGCCTTCCGGCCCGGCGCGCGGCGGGCAACCGGCCGCTGCGGGCAACCGGCCGCTGCGTGCCCGGTCCCGGCGCC
>SKTN01000114.1 GCA_007117945.1 Nitriliruptoraceae bacterium
CTGCGCTTCGTGGACGCCGGTGTCTCCGGGGGCGTCTGGGGTCGTGAGCTCGGCTACTGCATCATGGCCGGCGGCTCGTCCGCCGACATCGAGGTGGTCCGCCCCCTGATGGATGCCCTGGTCACCGACGGTGGGTTCGCCCACGTCGGTCCCGTGGGGGCCGGCCACTTCGCGAAGATGGTCCACAACGGGGTCGAGTACGCCATGATGCAGGCCTACGGCGAGGGCTACGAACTGCTCGCGGCCAGCGGCTACGACATGGACGTGGCCGCCACCCTTCAGGCGTGGCAGCACGGCAGCGTGGTGCGGAGCTGGTTGCTCGACCTCCTGGCCGAGGCGGTCAGCGAGGATCCGGCCCTCGATGACGTCCGTGGCTACGCGGAGGACTCGGGCGAGGGGCGCTGGACGGTGCAGGACGCCATCGATCTGGCGGTCCCAACCCCCACGATCGCGGCGGCGCTGTTCGCCCGCTTCGCCTCCCGGCAGGACGACCCGCCCACGATGAAGGCGGTCGCCGTGCTACGCGACCGGTTCGGGGGCCACGGCACCCGCTCGTGACTCCACGGGTCCGCATCGACACGTGAGGAGCGGCTGGCCGGCGTCCCCCCTCGCCGGCCAGCCGCGGCCGAACGCACCCCACCGCTGGCGTGGGGACCCCCGTGCGTCGGCCCCGTGCGGTCGTGTGAGGTCAGCGCCCGCGGCACCAGCATCGCCACGGCCCTGCAGGTCTACCGCTACGACCTCGGACTCCGGTCAGCAGTACGCAGCGATGATGTGTGCGTACCCGGCAGGGTGCGCCGTTGCCAGTTCAGCGGTCGTCGGGCCGATGGGGGGGTCCTCCGGGTTGAGGTGCTGACCCCAGATCGACCACTCCACGCCGGTGTTCGGACAGCCCTTGCCCGGGGAGCCTTCCGCAGGTCCCTGTGCGGCGGCCGGTGCTGCCGGGACCCCCATGAGCAGGCCCACGGCCATCATCGGTCCGAGCATCCTTCTCCGCATCACGTGCCTCCCACTTCGTCCTTGCACTGGCTTGCCATCCTGATCGCGGTTCATGTCGCCTCTCACTCGTGGGTACGTGACACGGTGGCCATCGCCGCTCACGTGACGCTCAAGGACCGCTCAAGACCGTCCTTGAGCGCGCTGAGAAGGGGCCCCATGCACCCCTGGCTGCAGTGGGTCGCCCCCCAGCTGCGTGCCGCCAGGGCCCACGACGTGCCCGACCCGCTACGGTCGTGGGTCGCGACGACCCCGATCGCGCCGCGCATGGTGCCGATCGGGGACGCGTGAGGTGGGAGAGGCCTCACGATCCCGCGACTGAGCCGAGCCGCCCGTCAGGGCGGCGGAGCGAAGGGTCGACGTGCAGTTCCTGGTACTCGGGCCGGTGAGCGCCACCGAAGCTGGTGGGGACAGCGTCCCACTGGGCGGTCCGAAGCAGCGGCTCGTCCTCTCGCTGCTGGTGACCGCCGCCGGCCGGGTGGTGCCGACCGATCGCCTGGTCACCGCCCTGTGGCCACGGGACGCACCCGCGGACCCGCGGCGCTCCCTGCAGGTCCACGTCTCGAACCTGCGCGGGAGGCTGGACGGTGTCGGCCTCGAGCATCGTGACGACGGCTACATCCTGCGGGTCGATCCGCAGCAGGTCGATGCGCTGCGTTTCGCGCGCCTGATCGACGCGGGCGAGGATCAACTGGACGATGACCCCGCCGGCGCCGCGACCACGCTCAGGGAGGCGCTGGGTCTGTGGCGCGGTCAGCCCTTCGGTGGGCTCGCAGACCAGCCGGCACTGGTCGCTGAGGTGGAGCGGCTGGAGGAGCTGCACCGGCGCGGCATCGAGGCCCGCATCGACGCGGATCTCGCCCTGGGGCGCCATGAGCAGCTCATCAGCGCGCTTCGGGAGCTGACCGCGAGCCAGCCCCTGCGGGAACGGCCGTGGCTCCAGCTCATGACCGCCCTGCACCGCTGCGGCCGGCAGGCTGAGGCGCTGGAGGCCTACGAGCAGGCGAGGCGCAGGCTCGCAGAGGAGCTGGGGGTCGACCCCTCACCCCGACTGCAGGCCCTGCACACCGACGTGCTCCGCCAGGTCCCGGACCCCGACGAACCGCCCGACACGACGGGCACGTCACGCGTCCTGACCGCACCCTCCGAGCGACCCCACCCGACGCCCCGGTCGGCACGCAGCTACGAGCTCATCGAGGAGGTCGGCGCCGGAGGTTTCGGGGTGGTGTACCGGGGTCGGCAACCCGGGATCGACCGGGATGTCGCCATCAAGGTGATCCGTCCCGAGCACGCCAACGACCCGCGCTTCGTCCGGCGGTTCGAGATCGAGGCCAAGACGATCGCCCGGCTCGAGCACCTCCACATCGTGCCCTTGTACGACCACTGGCGCGAGCCGGATGCGGCCTACGTGGTGATGCGTTGGCTCCGTGGTGGCAGCCTCGCCCAGGCCCTGCGGCGTGGTCCCTGGCGCCTGGGCCCCGCCGTGGAGCTGATCGCCGAGGTCGCTGCCGCGTTGGATGTCGCCCACCGTCACGGTGTCGCACACCTCGACGTCAAACCGGCGAACGTCCTCCTCGACGAGGAGGACCACGCCTACCTGTCGGACTTCGGGATCGCCCGGGGCATCGAGGACCCACCCAGCAGTCCGGGTTCCGCTCCCTACCTCACCCCCGAGCACGTCACCGGAGGTCCGCTCACCGCTGCGACCGACATCTTCGGACTGGGGCTGCTCGCCTTCGAGCTGCTGACCGGCCGTCACCCGTACGAGGGTGAGACCTCGGACGCGTTGTCGCAGCGGGTGCTGCGGCGGCCCCTGCCGATGCTGCGGGAGCTGGGCAGCGACCTTCCGGCGGAGGTGGAGGCCGCGCTGGCGCGGGCTACCACCGTCGACCCCGACCAGCGGTTCGCCAGTGCCGGTGAGCTCGCCACCGCGCTGCGCGCCGGCCACGATCAGCAGCCGGCGAAGGCTCCCGCGGCCGTCGCGGTTCGCAACCCGTACAAGGGCCTGCGGGCGTTCCAGGAGTCGGACGCCGAGGACTTCTACGGCCGCGAACAGCTCGTGCACCAGCTCCTCGACCGGCTCGGCCGTAGTGGTAGCACGGGACGCTTCACCGCCGTCGTCGGTCCCAGCGGGAGCGGGAAGTCGAGCCTGATCCGTGCCGGCCTCGTGCCCGCCGTGCGCCGTGGTGAGATCGCCGACTCCGACCGGTGGTTCGTCACCACGATGGTGCCCGGCACCACCCCTCACGTGGAGCTCGAGCGCGCGCTCGACGAGGTGGCGATCGCCGATCGCGGCGAGCTGCACGCCGTGCTGCACGACGAGGACGGCGGCCTCGCTCGAGCGGTCGAGCTGGCTCTGCCCGACGATGGCAGCCAGCTGCTGCTGGTCATCGACCAGTTCGAGGAGGCCTTCGCGCTCGCCTCGGAGCAGGAGCGGGACAGCTTCGTGCGGCTGCTCCACGCGGCGGTGACGGACCTGCGGTCGCCGCTGAAGGTGGTCGTGACCCTGCGCGCGGACTTCTTCGACCATCCGCTGCTCGACGCACGGCTCGGCGGGCTCGTCGCCAGTCACACGGTTCCCGTGCCGGCGCTGTCGCCGGACGAACTCGAACGTGTGGTGGTACAGCCCGCGTGGGCGGTCGGTGTGCATGTCGACGCGGAGCTCGTGACCCAGATCGTCGGCGATGTCGTCCAGGCACCAGGCGCCCTTCCCCTGCTGCAGTACGCCCTGACCGAGCTCTTCGCCCGACGAGGTGGTGACCGTCTCACCGTGGACGACCACCACGCCATCGGTGGCGTCCGCGGCGCGCTGGCGGGGCGTGCCGAGGCGCTGTACGCCTCCCTGGATGCCGCTGGACGAGAGGTGTGCCACCAGCTGTTCCTCCGTCTGGTGGTGATCGGCGGGCGGGACACGGGGACCCGGCGTCGGGTGACCCGCCAGGAGCTCACCGGCCTGGCCACACCCGGGGTCCTTGACGAGGTGCTCGAGACCTACGGCCGCCACCGGCTGCTGACCTTCGACCGGGATCCGGCGACGCGTGCGCCGACGGTCGAGGTGGCCCACGAGGCGCTGCTGGAGGCCTGGGACCGACTGCACGGATGGATCGATGCCGCAC
>SKTN01000115.1 GCA_007117945.1 Nitriliruptoraceae bacterium
CGGCCAGGGCGCTGATCGCGATCCGGCCGTCGTCCAGGGTCTTCAGGAACTGCCGGAGCCCCTGCCCCACCGCACCGAGGGTGTGGTCCACCGGGACCCGCACCCCCTGCAGGGTCAGCTCCCGGGTGTCGGAGGCGTGCCAGCCCACCTTGCGGTAGGGGGGTGCGACGTGGAACCCGGGGGTGTCGGTGGGCACGATGATGGCGGTCAGCTCCGCGTCACCGGTGAGCGCGGTCACGGTCACCAGCTCGGTGAGCTCGGTGCCGGCGTTGGTGATGAACTGCTTGGCGCCGTCGATCACCCAGTGGTCGCCGTCACGCACCGCCCGGGTGCGGGTGGCACCGAGGACGTCGGTCCCGCCCCCGGCCTCGGTCAGGCCGAACCCGGCGAGCGCCTCGCCGCGGCACAGTCGGGGGAGCCACCGGGCCCGCTGCTCGGGCGTGCCGAACTCCGCGATCGGTGCGGCGCCGAGCCCCACCCCCGCCTCCAGGGTGATGCCCAGGGACTGGTCGACCCGGCCGATCTCCTCGATCGCGAGGCAGAAGGTCAGGTAGTCCGCTCCCGAACCACCGTCGGCCTCGTCGAAGGGCAGCCCGAACAGCCCGAGGTCGCCCATCCGGCGGACCAGCTCCACGGGGAAGCGGCCCTCGGCGTTGTACGCGTCGGCCGCGGGGGCGACCACCTCGTCGGCGAAGTCCGCAACGACCCGGCGGAAGGCCTCCTGCTCCGCGGAGAGCTCCCCACCCGCAGCTGACGTCGACGCTGTCCCCACGACCGCTCTCCCTCACGTCCTGGCCTGCCGGCACACCCGCGCGCCGCCGCAACGGAACGCTAGCGGCCACATCGTCTCACGCCGTATCCGTCAGCGCCACGTCCCCGGCCTGCACGCTGACGCGTGCACCGCCGGTGTCCACCTCCAGCAGTCCCTCGCGATCGAGACCCACGGCCTGCCCCGTCAGCTGCCGGTCACCGGGCAGCGTGACGCGCACCTGACGCCCGATCGTGACGCACCGCTCGCGGTAGCGCTCCAGGAGGACGGTGGGATCGGCGAGGGCGTCCAGCTCACGGTCCAGCGCCACCACCAGGGCGCCGAGGACCTCACCCCGGTCGACATCGCGGCCCACCGCCTCCGCCAGGGAGGTCCAGGTGGCAGCCTCCGCCGCGCGCTGCACCCCGCGCCAGTCCAGGTCCAGCCCGCAGCCGATCACCACCACGTCGCGGCCGGCCACCACGTGGCGCTCCGTGAGGATCCCGGCGGCCTTGGCGCCCGACAGCAGCACGTCGTTAGGCCACTTCAGCTCCGGGTCCGCTCCGGCGTCGCGGTAGGTGGCCGCCACCGCCAGACCCGCGGCCAGGGGCACCAACCCGGGGGACCGTGGGGGTGTGGCCACCGCCAGGGACACCGCGAGGTTGGCGGGACCGGCGGGACCGTCGACGTCGTCGGTCCAGGCTCGGCCGGCGCGGCCACGTCCCGCGGTCTGGCGGTCGGCGGTGACCAACTGCGCCAACGGCGCACCCGCAGCCACGGCCTCGCGCGCCAGGTCGTTGGTCGAGGTGACCCGGTCGTGATGGGTGTGCGCCACGATGCGGGCGCTCCCCGCGACGGCGGCGGTGACCGAGGGATGCAACGAGAGCGTCACGTGTGCCTCCAGGCCGTGGGCGCGACCCCGTTAGGATGCCCCTTCGGCGGGATCGGCGGGAGCCGGACGCGGGGCGAGGAGAGAGCACGTGGCACAGACGACGCGTGAGAAGCTCGCGGAGCTGGAGCGTCGCCGCGAGGAGGCGGCGGCCGGTGGCGGCGAGACCGCCATCGCCAAACAGCACGACAAGGGCAAGCTCACCGCCCGGGAACGCATCGACCTGCTGGTCGATGAGGGCTCCTTCACCGAGACCGATGCCTTCGCCGTCCACCGTGCCACGGGCTTCGGGCTGGAGGACAAGCGCATCCTCGGTGACGGTGTGGTCACCGGCCACGGCACCATCGACGGCCGCCGGGTGTGCGTGTTCAGCCAGGACTTCACCGCCTTCGGTGGGTCACTGGGCGAGGTCTTCGCCGCCAAGGTCGTCAAGATCATGGACCTGGCCGAGCGCATGGGCGTGCCCGTGATCGGCCTGAACGACTCGGGGGGTGCCCGCATCCAGGAGGGCGTGGTCTCCCTGGGCGGGTACGGCGACATCTTCCTGCGCAACGTCCGCGCCTCCGGGGTGATCCCCCAGATCTCCGCGATCATGGGTCCGTGCGCGGGTGGTGCCGTCTACTCCCCGGCGATCACCGACTTCGTGTTCATGGTGCGCGATACCTCGCACATGTTCATCACCGGCCCCAACGTGATCAGGACCGTCACCGGCGAGGAGGTGACGATGGAGGAGCTCGGCGGGGCCATGACGCATGCGGGCACCTCCGGGGTGGCCCACTTCGCCGCCGACGACGAGCAGAGCTGCCTGGAGGACATCGCCTACCTGCTCAGCTTCCTGCCCTCCAACACCCTCGAGCTGCCTCCGCGCCTGCCCTGCCAGGATCCGGCGGACCGGCTGGTCGACGAGCTCGACACCTTCATGCCCGACCACGCCAACACCCCCTACGACGTGCGTGACATCGTGGCCGCGGTGGTGGACGAGGGCGAGTTCCTCGAGGTCCACCAGCACTACGCCCCCAACATCGTCGTCGGGCTCGCCCGCATCGACGGTCGCGCCGTCGGGATCGTCGGCAACCAGCCCCAGCACCTCGCCGGGGTGCTCGACATCGACTCCTCGGAGAAGGCGGCACGGTTCGTGCGCTTCTGCGACGCCTTCAACCTGCCGGTGGTCACCTTCGTGGACGTCCCCGGCTTCCTCCCCGGCACCGACCAGGAGTACGGCGGGATCATCCGCCACGGCGCGAAGCTGCTCTACGCCTACGCCGAGGCGACGGTGCCCAAGCTCACCGTCATCGTGCGCAAGGCCTACGGCGGCGCCTACGACGTGATGGGCTCCAAGCACCTCGGCGCCGACGTGAACCTGGCCTGGCCCACCGCGGAGATCGCCGTGATGGGTGCCAAGGGGGCGGTGTCGATCCTGCACCGCCGCGAGCTCACGGAGGCCGAGGACCCCGCCGCCCTGCATGCGGAGTTCGAGGAACGCTACGTGCGGGACCTGGCCAACCCCTGGCGGGCGGCGGAGCGGGGCTACGTCGACGCGGTCATCGCGCCCTCGGAGACCCGCCGCGAGCTCGCCCGCGCCCTGGACCTCACGGCGTCCAAGCGTGAGCAGGGACCCGCCCGCAAGCACGGGAACATCCCGCTGTGAGCACCGAGGTGGCAGCGCCGGCGGACGGGGTCGACGACCCCGGTGCGCTGGTGGTGCAAATCGCGGACCAGCGGGTCAGCGACGTCGAGGTCGCCGCCGTGGGCGTCGCGGTGGTGGCGCTGCTGGGGACGGCCGGTAACGGGGCAGCGCCGCCGCCCGACCCCGCCTGGCGGCGGGCGGGGTTGTGGGAGGCGAGCACCGCGCGACGGGTGCGCTCCCCGGCGGACCTGCGGCGGGCCGAGGCGCCCTGAGCGCGGGCCGCAGCCGGCCCGTCAGCTCTGGGGGTTCTCCGCGTCGCGGTCGACGTCGGTCTCGCCGGCCTCGATGGCCGCCTCGGCCTCCTCCTCGCTGGCGTAGACCGTCAGCGGGAGCTCCATGCCGGCGGCGCGGTGGCCCGGCACGTTGCAGATCATCAGCCACTCGCCGGGGAACAGCTGCACCGTGCCGGTGTCGGTCTCGAAGCCGTCGGCGCCGACGAAGGCCTCGCCGTCGGAACCACCGAGGTAGCTGCCGTCCGCGGCGCCGAGGATCTCGATGTTGTGGTAGGCGTCGCTGATGTTGACCGCGGTGACCTCGACCTCACCGGTGATGGCGACACCGTCGGTGACGTTGAAGAAGAAGTTGCCCATCTCCACCTCGACCTCGCCGCCGGGGCCGATGGGCAGGACCTCCTCGCAGCCCTCCTCACCCGGAGGGCAGACCAGGGCCTGGGCCTCGGCGGCACCGTCGGGCACGTTGGAGCAGCCCGCCAGCAGCGCGGCGGAGGCGAGCAGGGCGGTTGCGAGGCTCAGGCGGCGCACAGCGA
>SKTN01000069.1 GCA_007117945.1 Nitriliruptoraceae bacterium
ACGGCGAGGACCCGGACCCGCGGGAGACCGACGAGACGTTCGAGCATGACGGATGTACGGTCGTCGGGCACAGGAGTCCTGATCGGGAAGTGGTCTTAGACACCCACATCCTCGCAGGGCTCCTGTGCTGTTCTACGGACCCCACCCCGCCCAAATCCGATGACCCGCATTCATGGCAGGCGTCGAAGTCGCGGGCGGTCTCGACGAACACGTGTCGCTTATCGACGAACTCGAACACCGCAAGAACGCGCAGCCCCGGGATCCCGAAGCGACACCGACGATGAAGAAGATGATGCTAGAGCCGTAGCCTGACCCGTTCGTGTGGTCTCCGTACTTGGTTGCTTGGTCGCTACCAGGTCTCGCGAGGCCACGCGCACGTTCACAGCATCTTTGACCGCCTCCGCTATCTCACACGGCCCGCCATCATCGAGAAAGGCCCCATGACCCCAAGGCCTTCCCGACAACTAAGGGGCACGCACCGACCGGCGCCCCCCGTAGCTGACTAGGGCGACATATCGGCTCTGATCCCGCAGCAAGGCCAAGGTCGTACTCACGAAACACAACTGGGCGAACGAAGCCGAAAGCAAACAGCGGGAACTCTCGCGGGATGAGCCATCTCCAGACTACAACAAACCGAACCAATAGTTTAGCCGCTCTATCTCCTCTACTGGACTCGTGAATCTAAGCATCTCCTGGCTGACTATAGCTCTCTCAGCGATTCTTGGAATGTAGAGCGACGACAGGTTTGTCGACTCAAACAGCGCCAGATAGTTCCCGCCCATAATGGCCGCCAAATCAAAGAAAAGGCGCAGGACCTCAACTCCGTATCCAGCGCCGCTCTCTCCCCGTGCAATTAGCTCATGAAAGTGCACTACAACCTGATCTTGAGTCAGTGCGATCCTGTGTACACCCTCAAGCGCGTTGGACCTCTGATTCAGCCAATTCGCCCCTTGAAGCGAGAAGTCAAGGAAGCCAAAACACTCAACTACGCCGTCGCGAAAGTACGCTACGGTGAATGAGTCCTCGCGAAGAATCTCACCAAGGAAGTGGTCGTACCCAACGGCCATGTCCATCGGATGATGTGCGCCAAGAATGTCGCCAAAACCGACTTGGGAAACCGACCATAAGGAGTCGATCAAGTCCGGACGGTCCGCAAGCATTGTGGACGGAAGGAGGTAACTCCCTGTGAACGTTCCCAGGTTGACGTCCTCCATGCCATGCCGTTCGCGAAATGTGCTCCAAGCGGCCGTAACTCTTACTGTCGGGTTCGTCTCTTCGCAATTGGGCGGTGATGGGCTACAGAAGCCGACTCCATAAATTGCCATCCAAGCGCTCTGGTTATCGGGAAAGTCCATCAATCGAGGGTCAGAGAACTCGTGGAGGGAGAACGGACCCTGGCCCGCGACGCGTGCCATGGCCTCGTGCTTCCGTAGGACGCCAGCACGGCTCGCATTCCCAGCGGCGAGAGACTCGAAGACCACGCTTGCCCCCGTCGGTACCCGCGGCGAGTCAGTTCGCCTGATGCCCAGACTCCAATCCGCCTCGGTACCCAAGGGCAACGCGCAGAGAAAGGTGTCTTCTCGACCTGTTAGCTGCTTGCATCGCTGCGCGGCATACCTGTCAGCAAGGTCAATCGCGACTAGTCCAGGGAAGCGAAAGCGACCCCCATCAGCCGTTGCGAGAACTGTACGTTGATCAACACTGGCTCGGCGGTATGAGTCTTCGGTTAGGATTCCGGTCTTGCGGAACCCATCCGTATATTTGTCACAGTAGCTGCGGTAATCTCGGAAACCAGCCAGGACCTCAACCAAGCTATTCCTCCGGTCTTCGTCGGCATCCACGGGGGCCCTCAATCGGTGCACAGAACTCGGGGCACAGGAAAGCCGTTGAACGACGACCCATAAGCAATCGTGTAGGCGCCAGCATTCGGGAACACGAGATGATCGCCGACGGAAAGCTTCTCGGGTAGCCGAATTGACGGCGCAATTATGTCAAAGGAGTCGCATGAAGGTCCAGTCAGCGTGTATTCGACATGCTTCTGATTGCCACTTGCCTGAGTGCTCAGTCCTTCGCCATGTCGGTTCAGGACGTACGGCGTATAGGGAAAATAGGGATAGCGAGACGCCCCAACGAATGCTTGAAAATGACCGATGTCGAGAAAGGCCCAATTTCGACCATTTCTTGACTCGATACCGATGACACTCGCAAGAATTGAAGCGGCATCAGCTACGAGGAAGCGTCCAGGCTCGGCAACGAATTGGAAGCCCGGATTCCTCGACACAGCTTCGAAAATGGGGACAGCAATGTGCTCCAGTCTCGGCTCTGAAGGCAAGTACGGAACGGGAAATCCACCTCCAATATTGATCGAGATTGGATCTCGGAATACCGTGGAACTCATGCGCAATAATCCTACGCACATTTCGATTGCTGACCGCCACAAGTTGGGGTCGGACGCTTGTGATCCAACGTGAAATGCTAGCCCTCTTGTCTGTAGACTAGTGCGCCCTGCCAGTTCAGCTAACTGGCGGACCTCTTGCGGCCTAGTGCCGAACTTTGAAGATAGAGGAACTTGGCTTGTCGAGTCATCGGCCCTTACTCGAATCATGATTTCTGCACTGGGAGCATGCTTGTCAATCTTGTGGACTTCTGCCGCTGATTGGCACGCGAAGCGTGTGATTCCCAGACTTGCCGCCGCCTCGATTTGAACCGGGGACTTCACCGGGTTGTTGAATTCGATCCGGTCTGCCTCTACGCCACGATCCAAGAGCGACTCAATTTCCCCAAGTGAGGCTGCGTCGAAACCATCAACGTACTCTCCCAGCACATCCGTTACACGAGTGTCCGGTAGAGCCTTCATGGCGTACAGGAGCGTTACACCAGGAAGGAGTGCCCTGAACCGTTTGCAGTTGCGGCGGAGAGCTTCGCTATCGACAACGACAAGTGGCGTGTCTTCGCTTCGAGCCAGATCATTGAGGATGCCAGACCAGCTCTCGGGGCGATGAGCGGGATGGCCGTTTGCCTGCAGCGATCGCGGAACAGGGTCGAACCTCGCGCGCTTCCCGGACTTCGTGCTGGCATGAGGACGACATGCATAATCGTCATGCATGGCATCCCCCGGTAATCGGTTGCAATCTACTGGCTGAACAGGGGTCAGACCCTATCAGCGGTATTGGGCGGTGCTGGCAACGGTTGGCAGGATAGTCCCGGCACCTGGTCTCCCAAGTCTTCGTCCCGATGGCTTGGCATCTTGAGGACGTGGACGTCCACGGCTGGTCCTGACGGACCACGCGTCCGCTTGGTCTGAGAAGCCAGGCACGTCGGTCGCCCGACGGGTTCAGTCCGCCTCCCAGCTGACCGATAGGACTCGGCTGTTCTCTTCCGTTTCGGCATGTTGCCTGGGCTCGCGTCTGAGTTGACGGGTCGTTCCGCCCGCCGTCCCGTGCAGCCGGGTGACGAACCGCTCTGCGGCCGAGCCCGATCGGTGTTGCGTGCAAGAGGTGTGGTGATTCACCTAGCGCCAATCGGGAGACCCAACGAGGGAAGTCTTCGAACTCGCCGCTCTCATCCAGCATTGAGCCGAGCAGGAGTCTGGAGATGGGCGTTCATCCGATCCCGCCGAGCGCGTCGTCGATGCTGGCGGCGGCGGGGGCGGAGGACTCCTCGAGCATGTGGGCGTAGACGCTGCGGACGGTGTCGGGTGTGTCGCCGATCCAGAAGGCGACCTTGTCGGCGGAGTGGCCTTCGTCGATCATCCAGGACACGTAGGTGTGGCGCAGGGAGTGTGACGACACCCGCGGGACCTCGGCGGAGGCGCACGCCGTGATCAGCGCCTTGTCGTAGGCGGAGTAGTTGACGGGTCGACCGGTGGAGGTCTGGATCAACCAGTGGGTGCGGAACTGGTCAGCGTCGTGCTCCCGGTCGTCGAGCGGCGGGATCGGTGGGACGTCACCGGCGGCTTCGATGAGCCGCTCGATGGTGGGCAGGGTGATGGTCGGCAGCTCCAGGGTGCGCATGCGGTGGTTCTTGGTCGCGCGGACCGTGCCGCGGTAGTGACGCCGACGGAT
>SKTN01000234.1 GCA_007117945.1 Nitriliruptoraceae bacterium
ACTAGCACATCATGATCTTCGAACTCGACCCTCGCGGTACCGGTCCGCTCCACGAGCGGATCGCCGGCGTCGTGCGCCGGGGGATCGCCTCCGGGGAGCTGGCTCCGCGGGAGCGGCTGCCGACCGCCAAGGACCTGGCGGCGGCGTTGGATGTCAACGCCAACACCGTCCTGCGTGCCTACCGGCAGCTGCGCGACGAGGGGCTGGTGGAGCTGCGCCGTGGCCGTGGGGCGACGATCACCGCCACCGCACTGGACCGCAGCCGGCTGCTGGAGGCGGTGGACCGGCTGGTAGCCGAGGCCCGCCGGTTGGGGATGTCCGCCGACGAGGTCCACCAACTGGTCACGGAGCGGGCGTGAACGGCCGCGCCGAGGTGGGCCTCCCCGCGCTGCTGGCGGGTGTGACGGTTCTGCTCGCTGCGCTCTCGCCGGTGCTGCTGCCGGCCGAGGTAGTGGTCCTCTACCCGTTGGAGGCTCCGGCGGTCACAGCCCCGACTGGGCTGGTCAGCGCCGTCGCCATCGCCGTCGCCGGTGGCGGGGTGCTGCTGGCACGCCGGTGGGCGCAGCTCACCCGTAGCCGCCACCCCGCAGGCACGATGGTCGGCTCGGCGCACGCGTTGTCATGGGCCGGACTGGCACTGCTGGCCTGGCCCGTGCTGCCAGGCGACATGACCTGGGCAACCAACCAACTGCCCATGTGGAGTTGGGTAGTGGGCACCGGGACCGGCTGGGTGGCGACGCGTCACCGACCCGAGGCGGTGCCCGCACCGGTGCGGCCAGCCCCCTTCCCGGGCGAGGCGGTGGCCTGGAGCGGTCACGCGCGGCTCAGCGTGGACACGGCCGCGCCACTGGCGGTGACGCTGCTGTTGCTCGTCGGCCCGGCGACCGCGAACACGGTGTACGAGCCCGGCCCCGGCTCGTTGGGCGTGTTCATCCCCCTGCTGTTCGTCTGCTTGCTGTACAGCAGCCAGTTCCGCAGCCTGTGGCTGACCGTGACCATCGGTGGCAACGGCGTCCGCATCCGGACCGGGCCCTTCGGACGGGTCATCCACCGCAGCTGGGACCAGATCGGTGCGGTGGAAGTCCTCGACGAGGAGCTCTCCGGCGATTCACTGCTGTGGGCGCGCAGGTGGATGGAGCAGCGCTTCGTGCTGCGGTCCGGCCCGGCGCTGCGGCTGCGACAGCCCGAACTCCACAGGCCCGCGATCACCGTCAGCGTCGACCACGCCGACCAGGGCGCCGCCGTCGCCGCCCGCCACCTCGCCGACCGCGCACGCCGGGACTGAACGGTCAGCTGGAGGGGCGTCCGTCGGCAGGCCGCGACCGGTCAGCGAGGGTGTTGAGCAGCCCCGCGGCCGTCGCCGCGTCGTCGACGGTGACCACCACCTCGGTGTCGTCGGCACGGCGGATCCGCACGCTCGGGCCCTTGCGGGTCACCAGGCCGACACGACCGGCGACATCCACGCGCGGACCCCACCCGCCGAACTCCCAGAACGGATCCACCTCGACGACATCGGCCTCCGCCACCTCGGCGAGCGGCACCCGGAGCACCGAGCGACCGAGCGCACGGGCGGCCAGAACCTGCTCATCGATCACGACCCGGTAGCGACCGAACACTCCGCCCAGGACGAGGAGGGGGACGACAAGGAGCAGCAGCGGCCAGCCAGCGAGCGGGATCAGCGCGACCAGCAGCACCCCGGCGGCACCGAAGGTGACCGCCGCCGCGGTGTCCATCCCGGCGGGACCGCTCGCCAGGGCAGCTCTGGCAGCGACGCCAGACGAGGCGCCGAGGGTGGTGGACGCTCCCGCGCCACCCGTGCTTCGGCCTCCTCCGGGCGCGGACGGATCACCAGCAGCGAGGCGGCCGCAGCCGCACCCCCGGTCAGGAGGCCCACCGCGAGGCCGGCGTTGGGTGCCGGCGCCGCCGTCGCGTCCGACAGGTCCACCTGCACACGGACCGAGTCCGCGGACAGCACGGCCATGCACACCAGCAGGAACACCGAGGTGGCACCCAACGCCCGCCGGAGCGCCACCGGTGACCTGCCGATGATCGCCACGAGCGCCATCGCCACGGCGACGACCACATCCACGCAGCCACTCCCCCCAGCGAGACGACCGCGAGCAAGGTGAACGCGAGGGTGAAGCGCACATCGATCGGGTGATCGACCTCGCCACGAGCCACAGCGAACCTCCCGACGGGGCAGTGCTAGCGCGACGCCGGCGACCAGGGCGTGCCGGGCGACACCCACGCCAGGACCGCGACCACGACGACCAGACCTCCCAGCACCACAGCACCAACGTCGGGAAACAGCCCTCCCACGACACCGGCCAGGGCGACAGTGACGGCCGTGCCTGCTAGGCGCCGTGACGCCGGGCCGGCGGCGAGCAGCGCCAGGGCACCGCCGAAGCTGAGGACCGGCAGCGCCGCGTCCGCGGCCGCCAGCGTGGTGCCGCCGACCAGCGGCGCCACCGCGAAGGTGACCGCGACCCAGAACGTGAACGCCGCGGGGAACGCAACGGCACCGAGCCACAGCGACCGCCGGGCCGTCCCTGCCACGACGAGCGGACCGGCCCACAGCAGCCCGAGGCCGAGCAGCGCCACCGGCACCGCCAGCAACGCCGAGGTGTCGGTCGCTGGCAACCCCTGCCCCGCGAACCACGTCCCGGCGACGAGTTGGCCGAGCCCCATGAGCGCACCCCCGAACAGCACCCCGGCCCGCGGCGACAGCCGCCGCACCCTGGCGATGCCTGCCGCTCGCGTGTCCGTCACTCCCACCGGCTTCCCCGCTTCGGCTCTCAGCGCTCGACCCTACACGGGCCTGCTGCACGCAGCCCCTCGGCGAACCGCTCACCCTCCCAGGCCAGGACGGTCACCTGAGGGACCTCGCCACGGCGTGCGCCTCCGACGTCACTGGTCTCGTCTCCTGCGTTGCTTGAACCACGCGGCGAGGCCGACGCTTGCGCCTCCTACCACCACGAGCGCGCCTGCGGTGGCGGGCGTCATGGCGATGAGGGCGTTCTCTACCGATGTCGTGGAGCCATGGGGACCTGGCGATCAACGAGGAGGCTGTCGGCGTTCGTTGCCCCGTCTGTGGTTCCCGGTTGCACGCGCGAGCGCGTGCTGAGCCTCGTCGGGAGACCGCTCGAGCCTCGCCCGCAACCGCTCAGCCTGCGGCCCGGCGACGATGGCGACCTGGCGACCACCGCGGAAGACCGGCACCCGTCCATCCTTCGTGCAAGTCCATGCGCAAGGGTCATCCTCGAGCCCCATGCCGCCCCCTGTCGAGAGCTGCATCCTGGCTTCACGGCTTGTGGGTGTCCAGTTGGTTCCGGGCGTTGCTCACCGGTCCGATCTGCCTGTGGTGCAGCGTCTCGAGTCAGACCAGTCGTTGCTCGACCCAGACGGTGAGGGCGTCTTCGTCGATCTGTCCGGCTGCGGCGCCTTCGATGATCGCGACGGTGTCATCGCCGTCGGGGTCATCGGGCGGGTGGGTCCAGGTTCCGCCGTTGCGGGCGACGAACTCGAGCGCGCACAGGTAGCCGACCCGCTTGTTGCCATCCGGCAACGGATGGTTGTTGATCAGCCGGGCCGCCAGCACGGCGGTCTTGCGGGCCAGGTCGGGCTAGAACTCCACCCCACCGAAGGTCGCGGCCGGGGCGTGCAACGCGGACTCGGCGAGTTCCAGCCGCGCTGCGCGGGCGAGGTCCTCAGCGGGGATGTCGAGCACGGCCTCGGCGATCAGCAGGACGTCCGCCAGGTCGAGGTACTCGAAGGCCACTCAGCGAGCCAGACGGTCGAGGATCTTCTGGTTGTCAGCGATCGATTGACGCAGCCGTTCACGGAACTGCTCGTCGTTGCGGCGTTGCTCGATGCGTTCGGCGATCGCCTGGCGGATCTCCTCCGCGACCGGCACCCCATCGACCTTCGCGACCGCTTCGAGCTCCTCGGCCTGATCGTCATCGAGACGAACGGTGAAACCCTTCGACATGACCAACCTCCTCATCGCATGCATCGTGCATCACGATGCATGATGCGTCAAGGCA
>SKTN01000148.1 GCA_007117945.1 Nitriliruptoraceae bacterium
ACCTACTTCGCCGCGGACTGCGCCTACCTCAGGGACAAGTGGAGCCGCGCCGACGAGCTGTACTACCTGCTCGGTGCCGACCACCACGGCTACGTCGACCGGCTCAAGGCCGCCGCCGCCTGCCTGGGCGTCCCGCCCGACCGCGTGGAGATCCGTATCGGGCAGCTGGTCAACCTGCTGCGCGCCGGCCAGCCCGTGCGCATGTCCAAGCGCGCCGGGGAGACCATCGACCTCGACGAGGTGGTGGAGGAGGTCGGCCCGGACGTGGTGCGCTACCACTTCCTGCGCCAGGGGCTGGACTCCACCATCGACTTCGACCTGGCCGTGGTGGCGGCGCAGTCGATGGAGAACCCCGTCTACTACGTGCAGTACGCCCACGCCCGCATCGCCTCGGTGATCCGCAACGCCGACGAGCGCGGGTTCGACGCCGGCGCGGCCACGCACGCCGACCTCTCCCTGCTCACCCACCCCGCGGAGCTCGCGCTGCTGTCCACCATGGCCTCCCTGCCCCTGGTGGTGGCTGAGGCCGCGGAGCTGCGTGCCACCCAGCGGCTCGCCCGCTACGCCGAGGAGCTGGCCGGCACCTTCCACCGCTTCTACACCGAGTGCCGCATCCTCGCCCCGCCCAGCGGCGACGCCGACGCCCCCGGCGCCGAGGTGGCCGCCGACCCGGCGCTGGGGCGTGCCCGCTACCACCTCGCCGTCGCCGCCAAGCAGGTGCTGGCCAACGCGCTGGGGCTCCTGCGGGTGTCCGCGCCGGAGAGGATGTGACCATGACCGCTGGACCCTGGCCGATGACGGCCGCACGGGACGGCGCCGGGGCGCTCACCATCGGCGGCGTGGCCGTGGGTGAGCTCACCGCGCGCTACGCCACCCCGCTGTGGGTGGTGGACGAGGAGGACCTGCGCGCCCGGTGCCGGGCCTACGTGGCGGGCTTCCCTGGCGTGGAGGTCACCTACGCCTCCAAGGCCTGGTGCAGCCTCGGGATCCTGCAGCTGGTCGATGAGGAGGGGCTGAAGATCGACGTGGCCTCCGGTGGCGAGCTGCACACCGCCCTGATGGCGGGCGTCGACCCGGCACGGCTGATCCTGCACGGCAACAACAAGTCCGTGGCGGAGCTCGACCAGGCGCTGGAGGTGGGCGTCTTCCGGATCGTGGTGGACTCCTTCGAGGAGCTCGAGCGCCTCGAGCGCCTGGCCGCCGCGCGGGGCGTCACCGCCGAGGTGTGGCTGCGCATCACCCCGGGGATCGACGCCCACACCCACGAGTACGTGCGCACGGGCCACGACGACGCCAAGTTCGGCTTCACCCTGTCCCTGGGCCTGGCGGACGAGGCCTTCGTCCGTTCGCTTGCCCTCGACCACGTCGAGGTGGTGGGCATCCACGCCCACATCGGCTCCCAGATCTTCGGCACCGACCCCTTCATCGCCAACGCCGAGGTGACCCTCGACCTGCTCTCCCGGTGGCGGGACGAGCACGGCGTGACCCTGGCGGAGCTCAACCTCGGTGGCGGGATGGGGATCCGCTACACCCACGAGGACCACCCCGTCGAGGTGCACCGCTACGGCAAGGCGGTGCTGGAGGCGGTCAGCGAACGGTGCGAGCAGCTCGGGTACCCGCAGCCGCAGCTGTTCGTGGAGCCCGGCCGGGCCATCGTCGGACCCTCCACCGTCACCCTCTACGAGGTGGGGACCATCAAGGCCCTGCCGGGTCTGACCACCTGGGTCAGCGTCGACGGTGGCATGAGCGACAACATCCGCCCCGCCCTCTACGACGCCGAGCACGAGGTGCTGCTCGCCAGCCGTGTCAGCGATGCCGAGCCCCGGGCTGTGACCGTGGTGGGCAAGCACTGCGAGTCCGGGGACCTGGTGCGCGAGCACGCGCCCCTGCCCGGTGATCTGGCCGTGGGCGACCTGCTGGCGGTGGCGGCCACGGGGGCCTACACCGCGTCGATGGCCTCCAACTACAACCGGCTGGTGCGACCCGCGGCGGTGCTGGTCCGTGACGGCGAGGTCCGTGAGCTGGTGCGCCGGGAGACCCTGGAGGACCTGGTGCGCCTCGACGTGCCGCTGCGGTGAGTGACGTGAGCAGCGGGGGCGAGGGGCTCGAGGGTCGGGACGCCGGCGGTCCGTCGATCCGGCGCGTGGACACCGGCCTCGGGCTCGCGGTGCTGCGGGCCGGGCTGTCCGGGGTGACCCTGGTCACCTACACCCGCGATCACGTGGCCGTGCGCACCCCGTCACGCCCCGACTACCACGACGGCAACACCCTGGACCTCACCGGCGGGGCGCCCGCGCCCGGTGACCTCGACGGCTACCTCGCGCGGTACCAGGAGACCGTGGGGGCGTTGGGCGCCCAGCACGTGCGGCTGCGCTGGGAGGAGCCCCTGGCCCCGGATGCACCGCCGAGCGTGCCGGAGGCGGATCCCGGGCTGGCAGCGGCGGCTGCGGCCCACGGCCTGGAGCTGTCCGCGCTCACCGTGCTGCTGCTCGCCGATCTGCCACCCCCGGCGGGGAGTGGTCCCGCGGCGGTCTGCGAGCCGGTGCCGCCACCGGAGGGCGAGCCGGGTGGTGCCGTCGACCGGCGCTGGCACGCCTCCTCGGTGCTGTACCGCTACGCCGTGGGTGACACCCCCGACGAGTGGCGCGGCGAGGACGGCGGCTTCACGGCCTGGTCCGTGGAGCAGCAGCGCGAGCTCGCCCGGGTGGGCCGGTGCCGGGTGTGGGTGGCCACCCGCCACTCCATCCCCGTGGCGCGGTGCACCCTGCTCCACGACCGACAGGGCCTGGCGGTGGTGGAGGACGTCGTCACCCACCCCGCCCACCGGGGGCGCGGCATCGCGTCGGGGCTGGTGCACGCGGCGGTCGCCGACCACCTCGATACCGACCCGGGTGCCCGTGTCGGGGTCGCGGCGGCGCCGGGGCCGGCGGGCGAGGTGCTGTACCGCCGGCTGGGATTCCAGCCCCACGCCACGGTGTGGACGGCCCACAGGGCACCGCCCCTGGCGCGGCCCACGACTCGTCCACCAGGCGCCTGAGGTCGAACCCCGTCCAGTGGGCGCCGCATCCGTCCACCGGGAGGACACCCCATGCGTGTGCTGGTCACCGGAGCCACGGGCTTCATCGGGGTGGAGGTGGCCACCCAGCTGGCGGAGCGTGGCCTGCGCCCCCGGCTGATGGTCCGGCGGGCCTCCCGAGCGCCGTTGCTGCACCACCTCGATGCCGAGGTGGTCCACGGCGACCTGGCGTCGCCGGCGACGCTGCGTCGCGCGGTCGCCGGGTGCGACGCCGTCATCCACCTCGCGGGTCGTGCGGTGTTCGAGCCCGCCCACCGGCTCGTGGACTCCTTCGTCCACGGCACCCGCCACCTCGCCGAGGCCGCCGCCGACGCGGGGGTGTCGCGGTTCGTGTTCGCCTCCTCGCTGCTGGTCCACGGTGATACCCGTGTGCCGATCACCCCTTCCACTCCCGCCGCGCCGGCCGTGGACTACGGCCAGGTGAAGCTGCTGGTGGAGCAGGGGTTGAGCCGGTTCGGCGCGCAGCGCGGCATGAGCGTGGCCAACCTGCGGCTGCCCCACGTCTACGGCGCCACGGACCAGCTCTTCGGCCGGGTGCGGACGGGGACGCTGGTCGTCCCGGGGCGCAGCACGAGCCCCTACGCCCACCTGCACGTCGTCGACGCGGTCCGCGCCCTCATCCGGGCGGCGGAGATCGGCTGGGTCGGCTCGGGGGCCCTCAGCGACCGGGAGAGCGTCGGCTGGTCCACCTTCCTCGGCGAGATCGACGCGCAGCTGCCGGGTCTGCGCGTGGTGCGGGCGCCGGCTGCGCTGGCCCTGCTGGGAACGGGGGCGCTGTCGGCAGCTACGGCGTGGCGCAGCGCGCCGAGCCTGTACACGCCGGACACGGTGCGCAGCTGGAACCTTTCCCTGCCCGTCGATCCCGATGCCCTGTGGCCGGAGCTCGGTATCGAGCCGTTGCTGCCCTCCTACCGCGAGGGCATCGCCCACACCCTCGACGACCGGGTGGCGGTGCGCTGGCG
>SKTN01000403.1 GCA_007117945.1 Nitriliruptoraceae bacterium
CCAGCAGCACAGCGATGGCCACAGCGCCTCGGGGCGCTCGCCGGGGCTCCTGGAAGCCGCGGACGGGCAGGCGGGTGTCACGGGGCTCACGGGTCGGATCCTGGACCTTGACCTGCGCGTCCCCCCCAAGGGGGACGTTCGTCGCGACCAGCCGCAGCACCCCGGCAAGCTGATCGAGGGGGACCAGGACACGGATGGTTCCAGCACCTGCCATGAACGAACTCCTGCCCGTGACGCCTGCTCGTGCATCGGGTCGCAGGAGTGGACCAGCGCTGGACGCGTCTGCGAGGGGGCGGGTACCAGCCCCCCCCCGGCACTGACCCCGTCCAGTTGAGCAGGACCAGAGCAGCGGGCACGACCTGATGGACGACGAGCAGGGCGGTGATGGCGGGTGGTCGGTTGGGGCGCGGCACCGTGTCGTGCGGCTCCACCACCACGGGCTCGAGACCGCCGCTGGGACGGCCTGCTCGAGCAGGGTGCCCCTACGGGCGCAGGGTGAGCGGGGTCACGCGTTCGGCCTGGATCGAGCCGTCCTTGGCGGAGTACTCCCAGACCGTCAGGGTGGCTTCCCGGCTCCCGGCGATCTCGTACTCGATGGTCGCGTCGAACGCGCCCCAGCCCACGCCGGTGTCCGTCATCGCGAAACCTTCGGCGAGCACCTCCCCGTCGGCGGTCTCGAGCCGGTACTGGAACTCGGCCTCGAACACGGCGGCCGTGCCCGTCATCCGCAGGCTGCCGCCTGCCACCTCGGCACCCGCCGCCGGCCGGTCGACGAAGACCCTCGGGAGCAGATCGACGAGGTCCTCGCGGGTGGCTGGGCCGTCGAACTCGATGCCTTCGCCGGAGAAGACCGTGACCGGCCTGCCGTCGAGCATGAACTCGACCGCGTCCACGGTCGGGAACTGGGTGACGGTGTAGACGACCTGGGCGAGTCGCGAGAACATGGAGAACGATCCGCCACCGGACTCGAACTCCCGTGACAGGTCCACGGTGGCCAGCCCGTCGTCGATGTTGATGCCGAGCACGAGCGTGTCCGGCGGAACGGAGGTCGCGATGCCGTCGATCAGCGCCGCATCGGACGACGATGGTCCATCGATGAGTTCATGCAGGGTCGCCCGGGCGATGCCCGGGGTCGACGGGATCTCCCGTTGCACCGAGACGAGGAACGGGCCGGGCCGTCCTCGCGAGTCGCCGCCGGGTGCGACGTAGTAGAGCCGGACCTTCGTGGTGTCCACGGGGTCGGTCGTGCCGGCGTTGCTGTCGTCGGATGCGTCGTCGGCGGTCTCCGAGTCGGTCCCGTCTTCGGTCCCGGCATCCGCGTCGGGTTCCGGGTCCGCGTCGGGCTCCGGATCGGGCTCGGGCTCCGTGGCCTCGTCGGGAGCAGCGGCCTCACCTGGCTCGATGTCGGTCCCGCTGTCGGTGTCACCGGTCGAGACCGGACCGGCGTCGACGACGCCGTTCCCGCAGGCCGCGAGCAGCAGCGCGAGCACCGCTGCGATCGTCAGGGTTACGGCTGAGGGTTGCATGGTGATCCTCCTCCCGGCCGATCCGTGGTGCCGATCGGCTGCTGGGCTGGCCCGCCCACCTCGAGCGTTCCAGACCCACCTTCGCCGACGGTCGTCATGACGGTGTCCGCGGACGGTCACAGATCGGTAACAACCGTGACCGGGACCCGTACCTCCACGGCCAGCCCACCCTCCGGTCGGTTGCGGGCGTTGAGCGCTGCCCGCAGGACCCGTGCATGCTCACGGGCGATCGCGAGTCCGAGCCCGCTGCCGACGCCGGCGCGAGCTGTGTCACCCTTGGCGAAACGGTCGAAGATGCGCTGGAGCTGCGCATCGGGCACACCCGGCCCGCGGTCCGCGACCTCGATCACGAGCGTCGGACCAGCCATCTCCGCTCGCAGGATCACGTCACGCCCCTCCCCGTGGGTCCGCGCGTTGTCCACGAGATTGGCCACGATCCGCTCGAGCCGCCGACGATCGGTACGCACCGTGAGGCCGCCAGGCGCCCACACCTCGGCCCCGGGCAGCCGCCGCTCGACCACGGCGTGCAGGAACCGCTCCACCTCGACGTCGCGTAGGTCGAGTTCGACATGGTCGTCAGCCGCGTCCAGCCGCGACAGCTCCAGCAGCTCCTCCACCAGGTCACGGAGCCGTCGAACGTCCTCCTCCAGGAGCTCGACGACGCGGCGTTGCTCCACCGGCAGGTGCTCGATCCCGGACGCCAGCTCAGCGGCTTCGTGCACCAGCGCCGTGACCGGGGTGCGCAGCTCGTGGGACACGTCGGCCACGAAACGCCGTTCCCGGTCGCGTGCCGCCGTCAACTGGTCGATGGTGTCCGCCAACGAACCGGCCTGGTGCGCCACCCGCCACCCCGCCACACCCCCCAGCAGCACCACGACCAGCGACGCGCCGAACAGCACCAGGCGGAGTTGGTCCAACGCACGCTCGACGTCGGTTACCTCGGTGAACAGGTAGAAGTCCGCGCCTCCGGACGGCAGACGGGCGGCGACGACGAGGTAGGGGACCTCTCGGGTCTCGATCCACTGGGCGGCCACGTTCCCCTGCGCGAGGAGCTCGGCCGTCTCCGCGGAGACGACCTCGGGTCCGACCGGCACGTCGAGTCCCGAGACGAAGTCGTCCGTCCCCCCGACATCCACGTACGCATCGATGTCGCGACGCCGCAGGTCATCGGCCAGGCCGGAGGCCTCGATGTCCCCGGGCCGGACGCGGTGACCGAGCCGTTCCACCGCGAGCACACCCACGGTGAAGCGGGCCTCCTCGACCGCTCGGTCGAGCACCTCGGCTCGCAGTGAGGTCGACACCAGGGCGAAGGCCAGGGCGGCGAGTGCGACCGCGCCGACGGTCACGACCCCGACGACGATCAGCACGAGACGTACGCGGACCCGTCGTGAACGTCCAGCCTGCTGCGACGCGGGTGTGGTCACGAACGGGCGGCCCGGTAGCCGACACCGCGGACGGTCTCGATCACCTTCGGGTTCGCGGGGTCGTGCTCGACCTTGGCGCGCAGCCGTTGCACGGTGGCATCCACCAGCCGGGAGTCACCGAGGTAGTCGTAGCCCCATACCCGGTCGAGCAGCTGCTCACGCGACAGGACGTTGCCCGCATGTCGGCCGAGCTCGACCAGCAACCGGAACTCGGTGGGCGTGAGCTCGAGTGGGTCGCCCCCGCGATCGGCGGTGTGCGCGCCGACGTCCACCCTGACCGACCCGATCCGCAGCAGATCGTCGGCGGGTTCGGTCCTCGTCGCCCGGCGCAGTGCCGCGCGGATACGGGCGACGAGCTCGGGCATCTCGAAGGGCTTGGTGAGGTAGTCGTCCGCACCGGCCTCGAGACCGACGACCACGTCGATGGTGTCGGTACGCGCGGTGAGCATCACCACGGGCACGGCGGAGTCGGCCCGGATCTCGCGGCAGACCTCCAGTCCGTCCAGCCCCGGCAGCATGACGTCCAGGAGGACCAGATCGGGGCGCTCGGCGCGGTAGCGCTGCAGCCCCTCGTCGCCGCTGCCTGCGATCGCCACGTCGAATCCGGCAGCCCTGAGCCCCCGTTCGGTCAGTTCGCGGATCGACGGGTCGTCCTCGACGAGCAGGATCCGTGCATCCATGCCGCGCCTTCCCCTGTCAGGCACGTCGCCACGCGGCCAGTGCCGCGAGCAGTTCCTGGCTCGCCACCCGCAGCTCCTCGATGCCGGCACCCTCCGGCGGCCCGGTGGTGGCCGTCACCAGGGACGCCGCAGCCTCGTGGAGCTCGTGGTGCCGAGCGACCAGTGCGTCGACGGAGCGCTCGCCCCCGAGCTTCCCCATGCGCTGGAGCCAGCCCCCGAGGCGGCACACGGCCGGATCCAGTGCCGGTGGCGCCACCCGTGTCCCGTCCAGATGCGCGTGCAGTTGCTCGACCCACACCCGGTGCTCGATCTCCGCGAGCAGGGCCGGCATGCGGTCGGCGGGGACACGCCGGACGTCCTGCCAGAGGGCGGGTGGCTGCCAGGCGTCGGTCCACGCCATGGCCTGCTCGGCGGGCATCGGTCGCGCGATGCCGAACCCCTGCGCCAGCTCGCAGCCGAGCTCCAGCAGCAGCACCCCGTGGGCGTCGGTCTCCACGCCCTCGGCGAGCACGTCGCGATCGAAGTTCCGTGCGAGGCCGACCACGCTCTCGACGATGAGGGCGTGCTCGGTGTCCTCCAGGAGCTCCATGACGAAGCTGCGGTCGATCTTGACGACGTCGGCGCCCAGGCGCTTGAGCAGCGTCAGGGAGGAGTACCCGGTCCCGAAATCGTCGAGCGCGACGCTGACCCCGAGCCCACGGAGGTGGTCCACCAACTCGGCGACGTGGGCCAGATCCTCCAGCGCCCCCGTCTCCAGGATCTCGATCCCGAGCTGGTGGGGCGCCACCCCGGGCTGTGCGGCCAACTGGGCCTCCAGCCGGCGCGCGAAGGCGGGGTCGTAGAGCTGTGCGGTGTCGGTGTTGACGCTCACCGAGGTCTGCAGCCCCGCCTCCTGCCATCGCGCCAGCTGCTGGAGGGACTCCTCGATCACCCAGTCACCGATCTCGATCGAGACGGGGTGACCAGCGAGCTGGGAGATGAAGGCGCTGGGTGGAAGGAGGCCGCGCTCCGGGTGCTGCCACCGGATCAGGGCCTCGAAACCGAGGACCTCGCCCGTGCGCATGTTGACCTGCGGCTGGTAGTGGAGGAGGAACTGCTCCTCGGCCAGCGCCGCGTGGACCTCGTCGATCAACTGGTAGCGCTCGCGGCTGTGGGCATCCCGCTCGGTGTCGAAGAGGTGGTAGCGGTCCTTGCCCGCCAGCTTGGCCTGGTAGACGGCCTGGTCTGCCTGGCGCAGCAGCTGTTCGGCATCGCTGTCCCGGGCCTGCGGGTGGAGCGTGACACCGATGCTCGCGGTCGCCTGCAGCGAGCGCCCCTGCAGGGTGATCGGCCGGGTCACGGCGTCGTAGAGCTCCTCGACGACCTCGCGCCAGGCACCCTGGCCTGCCGGCACGGGCACGGCGACCACGAACTCGTCGCCGCCGATCCGCGCGACCCGGTGCCGGTCACCGACGCAGCGTAGGAGGCGGGTCGCGATCTCCACCAGCAGCTGGTTGCCGGCAGCGCGACCGTGGGTGGCGTTGATCGACTCGAAGGCGTCGAGGTCGAGGCTGACCACGGCGAGACGTTCCCGGGGGCCGCGGTCGGTCAGCAGCTCCTCACGGAGGTGGTGGGAGAAGCGCTGGCGGTTGATCAGGCCCGTCAGACCGTCATGGTCGGCGACGAAGGAGAGCTGCTCCTGGTGGGCCTTCTCGTGGGTCACATCGATGATCAGGCCGGCGACGCGCGTTACCTCACCCGTCGCGGCGAGTTCCGTGACCCGGCTCAGACCCCGCACCCACAACCATCGTCCGTCCCGGCGCTGGAGGCGGAACTCCAGCTCGTGCCGGTCCTCCCCGCCGCTCACGAGCCGGTCGAGCGCTTCGCGCACCGTCGGCGCGTGCTCGGGGTGGATCCAGTTCGCCCACGCCGAGGCGGTCAGCGTCCCGTCCCGGTGCGGGTCGTAGCCGAGCATCTCGCACCAGCGCTGGCTGAGCTGCAGCTGGTCGGTGGTGATGTCCCACTCCCAGGTGGCGGCCCTGGCGGCCGCCAGCGCGTCGTTGAGCCGGGCCTGCTCCGCCTCGTGCGCGAGCTCGTGCTGCTTCTGGGTGGTGACGTCCAGCACCGTGCCCAGCGCCCGGGCAGGGGCACCGTCGCTGTCACGCTCGACACGCACGCGCTGGCGCACCCAGCGGCCGGGATCGCGGGCCAGGCGGTGCTCCACCTCGCCACTGCCGTCGCGCTTGGCCTCCTGCCACACCTCACCGACCCGCTGACGGTCCTCCTGGTGGACCAGGGTCAGGACGTCGCGGCGCGGGATCGGATCCCCGGGTTCCAGACCGAGCAGGCGGTAGATCGGCGCCGACCAGGTCATCTCGCCCGTCCGCAGGTCGACCTGCCAACTCCCGAGCCCTGCCACCTCCTGGGCCTGCAGCAGCTCCGCCTGCGAGCGGCACAGCGCCTCCTGCCCCCGGTGCCGGACCGTGACGTCTCGCGCGATGCCGATGAGGCCCAGCACCGTCCCGGTCGCATCGCGTACCGGCGCCTTGATGGTCTCCAACAGCACCGGGGTCCGATCGGCGAGGTCCAACCACTCCTCGGTGGTCACCGGCGCACCGCTGCGCAGCGTGGCGCGGTCACCGTTGCGCAGCATCTCGGCCATCGCGGCCGGGAACAGTTCCTCGTCGGTACGGCCCAGGATCTCCGTCAACGGTCGCCCCAGCAGGGCCTCGAAGCGGGGGTTGCCGTCGATGTAGACGCCGTCGCGGTCCTTGACGAAGACGACATCGGGCAGCGCAGCGAACAGCGCGGTGAGTTCCGCGGTGCGGCGGCTCAGCGCCCGCTCGGAGGCGACCACCTCCTCGCTGACGGAGCCGAGCAACTCCTCGAGCTGCGCCTCGCGCTGCTGGAGCTGCTGGCGGACCCGGTGGAGCTGCAGGTGGGAGCGCACCCGCGCCAGGAGTTCGTCACGGCGGAAGGGCTTGGTGAGGTAGTCGACCCCGCCGTGGGCGAACCCCCGGGCCTTGGACTCCGCATCGTGCAGCGCGCTGAGGAAGATCACCGGGGCCGCCGCCAGGCCAGCCTGTTCCCGGAGCCGGCGAGCCAGCTCCAGCCCGTCGATGCCGGGCATGAGCACGTCGAGCAGGACGAGCTCCGGGGCCTCTTCGGCGGCCATGGCGATGGCGTCGTCGGGGTTGCGCGTGGCCAGGACCCGGTAGCCCTGCTGCTGGAGCAGGGTGCGCAGCATCTCCAGGACGCCGACGTCGTCGTCGACGACCAGGACCGTCCCGGGCGCAGCCATGCCCTCGTCGTCGCGTAGCGGGGACGCTACGGGAGACGTGGTCGCTCCCGACGTGGTCGCTGGTCGCGGGGTCCTGGTCACCGCCATCCTCATCGGAGGGGTTGGACTCGACACGTGGAGCCCGCGCGAGCCTGCGCACCATCGTAGGCGCCGCCGTGCGTGCCGGCGCGCCCTTCCATCGGCCCGCGGCGGCCCGACCGCAGCGCTCATGGTTCGATCGCGCGAACCCGCCCGCCAGCGGTCCTCTCGTCGGTCTCGGGATCGCCCGGGCCGACGGTGGCTGGTCAGCCACCACGGGAGGCGGTGCCCGGGTGCCGCGCGGTACCGTCGGTACCGGCACGACCCTGTGGCGTGCACCGGCGGGACCACGCACCGAGGGACGATGCTGACGATGGGTGCGCACTCCGAGACCGTGGTGCCGGCATCGGTCCTCGCCCCGGACGAGCACGGCCTGCAGGCGGCACTGGACGCGCTGGCGCGCGGAGGGCTCGTCGGGATGCCCACGGAGACCGTGTACGGACTGGCCGGCGACGCCTACGACCCCGACGCCGTCGCCCGGATCTTCGCCGCCAAGGGCCGCCCCGCCGACAACCCCCTGATCGTCCACCTCGCCGACCCGGAGGAACTCGGGCGGGTCGCGGCGCAGGTCACCCCGCTGGCGCGCCGACTGGCGGCCACCTTCTGGCCCGGGCCCCTCACCCTGGTCGTCGAAGCCGCGGCGTCGGTCCCGACGATCACCCGGGCAGGCCTGGACACCGTGGCGGTCCGCCTCCCCGACCACCCGGTGGCCGCGACACTCCTCGAGCGCACACCCCGGCCCCTGGCAGCTCCCTCGGCCAACCGCTCCGGTCGGCCCTCGCCCACCCGCGCCGAGCACGTGGCGACCGAGCTCGGTGACGCGGTTGCGCTGGTGCTGGACGGCGGACCCTGCCCGGTGGGCGTGGAGTCGACCGTGGTGGACGTCCGGGGGACGCGGCCGGTGGTGCTCCGCGAGGGCTCGGTCACCCGCGAGCAGCTCGGCATCGAGGGCACCCGGCAGGCGGGTGAGGACCAGCGGTCGCCGGGGACGCGCTACCGCCACTACGCCCCGGCCTACCCGGTCGTCCTCGTGGCGCGGGGCGGTATGGGGGCCGCCGTCGCGGCGCTCACCCCTGAGGAGCGCACCAGCACCGGGGTCGTCGCCGGGCGATCGACGGTGGACGCGCTGCCCCCCGGGGTGCGGGTCATCGCGGGCTACACCGACGAGGTGGACCTGGCCCGCGGCTTGTACGGTGCGCTGCGCTCGGCGGAGGACGCGGGGGTCACCCGGCTGCTCGTCGAGGCCGTCGCGGAACGGGGTGTCGGGCGCGCGGTGATGGACCGGCTGCGGCGCGCCGCCGCACCGCACTGAGACGTCGAGGGTCACCATGCTCGAGGAGAAAGTGCAGGTCAGGACCTCCGCGCGGGACGGCCGTGGCCTGTTCGCGACCGAGCGCATCGCCGCCGACACCCTGGTGATGGAGGCGCCCCTGCTGCTGATCCCGGGGGAGCAGCGCGCAGCGCTGCAGGCGACCCTGGTCGACGACTACGTCTACGAGTGGGACGAGCACGGCACCGCGGCCCTGGTGCTGGGCGTGTCGTCGATGTGCAACCACGACGACGACCCCAACGCCTTCCTGTGGCTGGTCCCAGACGGGCTGGTCGCCCAGCTGTTCGCCCTGCGCGACATCGATGAGGGGGAGGAGATCACCGTCTCCTACCGGGCCGAGGAGGGCAGCGAGGACGCCCCCCTGTGGTTCGAGGTCCGCGACGGCGGGTGAGGGTCGCAGCCGCCGTGCCCGCCAGGCGGTGTCAGGCCGGCGGCGGCAGCTGCGGTGGCCACGGTGGATCGGGCGTGACCCGCAGGGCCTCCGCGAGGGTGATCGAGCCGGCGTAGGCGCGTTCCAGCGCGTCCTGGCGCAGGGTGCGCATCCCGCTGGTCCGGGCAGCCGCCAGCACGGCCCGCTCACCTGCTCCCGCCAGCAGGGCGTCCCGCAACTGCTGGTCGACCCGGACCAGTTCCGCGATCGCGGTACGACCGACGACCCCTGTGCGGTCACAGCTGTTGCAGCCCACACCGCGACGCGGTCGACCGCCCTCCAGCGCCTGCAGGTCGACGCCGAGAGCGTCGAGGAGGCGGGGCCCGGGCATGTCGGGCGCGACGCACGCGGTGCAGGTGCGGCGGACCAGACGCTGGGCGATCACCAGCTCGAGGGCGCTGGACAGCAGGAAGCGGTCGGCACCGAGGTCGACCATCCGTGCCACCGCGGAGGGCGCGTCGTTGGTGTGCAGGGTGGCCACCACGAGGTGGCCCGTGGAGGCCGCCTCCACGGTCAGCTGCGCCGTCTCACGGTCCCGGACCTCACCCACCAGCAGGACGTCGGGATCCTGGCGCAGCAGGTGGCGCAGCCCCGTGGCGAAGGTCACCCCCACGCGGGGGTCGATCTGGGTCTGGTTGATGCCGAGCCACCGGACCTCGACGGGGTCCTCCAGGGTGCGGATGTTGCGCCCCAGCCCGTCGGTGGTGGCCAGGGCGGCGTAGGCGGTGGTGGTCTTGCCCGATCCCGTGGGCCCGGTCAGCAGCACCAGGCCCTGGGGGCGCGCCAGCACGTCGGTCACGGTCGCCACGTCGGCGGGTTGGAGGCCCAGTTCGTCCAGGCCCAGGAGCTCCTCGGCCCGGGGGAGCAGCCGCAACGCCACGGTCTCGCCGCGCAACGTCGGCATGACCGAGACCCGGACCTCGAGGGGACGCCCCTCGACCACCAGCTGCGCCCGACCGTCCTGGGGACGTCGTCGCTCCGCGATGTCGAGGTCGGCCAGCAGCTTGATCCGCGACACCACCCGGGGGTGGAGGTCGCTGGGGAGGCGTTCCGCCTCCCGCAGGACGCCGTCGACCCGCAGCCGGACCCGGGCGCCGCCTTCGTACGGTTCGAGGTGGAGGTCGCTGGCCTGGAGCTGGACGGCTTCGGCCAGCAGGGCGTCGAGGCGCGCCACGACCGGTGCGGCGTCGGCACCGGCGCCCTCCTGCCCGCTGACCGCCCCCGCGGTGCGGCTGCGCTCCCACAGCCGGTCCTGGGTGGCCGTGAGCCGGTAGGCACGACGTCGCGCCCGGCGCAGGGCGTCGGTGGTGGCCACCACGGGCCGGACCCGACGCACCCCCGTGGTCAGGCGCACATCGTCCAGCGCCGCCACGTCGGAGGGGTCCGACATCGCCAGGTGCAGCACACCGCCGGACAGCCGCAGCGGCAGCACGTCATGGCGTTCGGCCTCGGGCATCGGGAGGAGCGACACCACCTCGGGATCGAGGTCGGCCGTGGTGTCCAGGTCCACGCGCTCCAGGCGCAACTGCGTGGCGAGGGCGTCGGCGACCTCCGACTCCTCCACCAGGCCCAGCCGCACCAGGGCGGCACCGAGCCGCTCGCCGGGCGCGGCGACGTCCAGTGCGTCGCGGATGGTCGCCTCCGTGACGACACCCGCCGCCAGGAGCAGTTCACCGAGCCGCCGTCGTCGCCGACCGGGCGCGGAGGACCCCTCCTGCGTGGCGGGGGCGTCCTGCATGCGCCGCCTCCTGCCGGGGTGTCCGTCGGTGTCGCACGGAGCGACGGACCAGGACCCGGACATAGCGAAGGGTGCTGGCTCTGCCACTGAATGTAGCGGGCCGCGGTGGTTGCCGGTGCGCAGAACCCGGCACGTGCAGCGGCCTCGCGCTACCGTTGCCCCCATGGCCACCTCCACACACCTCCCGACCCGGTCACCGTCACCGGCACCGGCCCCTGTGCAGGCGCCCGTCGAGCCCGATCAGCGGCCCGACGTCAGCCACGGCGACGGCGATCACGACCGATTCGCGCACTACGTCAACAAGCGCGATCTGGAGCGCTTCCGCCGCAAGGGCACACCGGTGACCGCCCTGTGCGGGAAGCGGTGGAAGCCCGACGGTGACCCGTCGCGCTACCCGATGTGCCCGACCTGCGCGGAGCTCGTCGCCGACCGCATCGCGGGGTCACTGGGTTCGTGAGGCCCTGAAGCCCGCCCTCGCGCACGACTAGGGTCCCAGGGGACCTTGGAACCGTGTCCCCGGAGCGCTCCCACCATGCCCTCGGCCCCGCGTCGTGCCGTGATCTTCGACCTCGACGGTGTCCTCACGGAGACGGCCGAGTACCACTACCTCGGCTGGCAACGTCTCGCCGACGAGGAGGGCCTGGCCTTCGACCGCCAGGCCAACGAGGCGCTCAGGGGACTGTCCCGGGGCGAGTCGCTGCAGGCACTGCTCGGGGACCGTGAGGTCGACCCGGCGACCTTCGACGCGATGATGGCGCGCAAGAACGGCTACTACGTCGAGTCGCTCCAGGACATGAGCCCCGCCGACCTGCTCCCCGGCGCCATCTCCCTGGTGGTCGACGCCAAGCGGCGGGGGATGCAGGTGGCCATCGGCTCGTCGTCGAAGAACGCCCGCTTCGTCCTCGACAAGCTACAGATCACCGAGCTGTTCGACGCCATCGCCGACGGCGACACCGTGGAGCGCGCCAAGCCCGCCCCGGACCTCTTCCTCGCCGCCGCCGAGATGGTCGGTGTGCCCCCGGCGGAGTGCATCGTGATCGAGGACGCCGCCGCCGGGGTGGACGCGGCGCTGGCGGCGGGCATGACCGCGGTCGGTGTCGGGCCCCAGGAGCGCGTCGGTCACGCCCACCACCGCTTCGACGCCACCCGCGACGTCGATCTGACGGTGATCCGACAGCCCGTCGAGGAGCGGGTGGGCAGCGGACCGACGGTGGCTGACGGGTGGGTGGTGATCGACGACCACCACGACCCCGACCAGGTCATCAACGTCGCGACCTCGCATCTGACGGGCAACGGCTACCTCGGCTACCGGGGCACCCTGCCGGAGTGGCGTGCCACCGCCACCGTCGGGTGCACCGTCTCCGACACCTGGGACAACGCCGACGGCAAGTGGGCGGAGCTGTGCAACGTGCCCAACGCCCTCTACGCCCACCTCGAGCACCTCGGTCAACCCATCACCGTGGACGCCGACGCGGTGCTCAGCGACCGTGATCTGCTCGAACGGCGCCTCGACGTGCGCTACGGCCGCCAGCACCGCATCTTCGGCCCCTCCACCGGCCCCGTGGCGCGCCTGGTCGACGAGCGCTTCGCCTCCATGGACGCGCGTCACCTCCTGGCGCAACGCCAGCGGGTGTTCGCCACGCCCGGGACCCGCCTGACCCTGATCACCGGCATCGACGGCGAGGTGTGGAGCCTCAACGGCGACCACTTCGCCTTCATGGAACCCCACATCCACGACGACGCCCTGGCGCTACGGATGAACACCACGGAGCGGGGGCTGCCCATCGCCGTGGCCCACGCCGTGGGGATCCATGGCGGCACCGTGCAGGCCGAGCGCATCGACCAGTCGGAGCGTGAGCTCTACCGCGTGCTCGACATCGAGGTGGGCGGGGACGGACTGCTCGTGATCGAGCAGGTCATGGCCGTCCACTCGGGCAACGACGTGGAGTACCCCCTGGTCTCCTCCCTGGAGCTCGCCCGCGAGGGCGTGGCTGCGGGCTACGAGGTGCTGCTGGCGCGCCACGCCCAGGCCTGGGACCGCCGCTGGGAGCGCATCGACGTCGCGATCACCGGGGACCTCACCACCCAGGCGGTGCTGCGCTACAACCTCTACCACTCGGTGATCGCCACCCCGATGCACGCCGACCACCTGCCCATCGGCGCCCGCGGGCTGTCCTGCCAGGCCTACCAGGGCGCGGCGTTCTGGGATCAGGAGGTCTTCAACCTGCCGATGTGGGTGCACACCTTCCCCGAGGTGGCCCGCAACGTGCTGGTCTACCGGCACAAGACCCTCGACGGCGCCCGACGTAAGGCGGCCCGCCTCGGCTACGCGGGCGCGTACTACGCCTGGATCTCCGGGGACACCGGCGATGAGCTGTGCCCGGACTTCTTCTTCCGCGACGTGCTCACCGGCCGCCCGATCCGCAACCACTTCAACGACTGGCAGATGCACATCTCGCCCGACATCGCGGTGACGATCGACGGCTACGTGCGCGCCACCGGTGACGAGGCCTTCGTCGCCGAGGGCGGGGCGGAGATCGTGTTCGAGGTCGCCCGGTTCCTGGCCTCCTTCGTGCACTTCCGGGTGCACGACGGCCGCTACCACCTGCTGCGCCTGCTCGGCCCCGACGAGTACCACGAGAACGTCGACGACAACGTCTTCACCCTGGAGCAGAGCCGCGTCGCCCTCCAGGAGGCCGTCCACCTCTACGACGCGCTGCGTGCCACCCACCCCGAGGTCCTCCGCGACCTCCAGCAGCGGCTCGCGATCACCGACGAGGAGCGGGACCTGTGGGCCGACGTCCTCGAGCGCCTGGTCGAGGTGGAGCCGGACCCCGACACGCGTCTGCTCGAGCAGTTCGACGGCTACTTCGACCTCGAGGACATCGCTCCCGACGACCTGCGCGAGCGGCTGCAGCACCCCGACGAGTACTGGGGCTGGCCCAACGGCATCGCCGTGCACACCCAGGTCACCAAGCAGCCCGACATCGTGCAGCTGTTCGTCTCCCAGCCCGAGCACTACGACCGGGCCACGATCGAGGCCAACTACGACTACTACCTGCCACGCACCCAGCACGGCTCCTCGCTGTCCCGCCCGATGTACGCCCTGGTCGCCGCCCGCCTCGGCCGGGTCGCCGAGGCCGAGCAGCTGTTCCTGCGCGGTGCCACCGTGGACCTGCTGGCCGACTCCCACCCCGCGCCGGGTGGCACCTTCATCGGCGGGATCCACACCGCCGCCTGCGGGGCGACCTGGCAGGTGGCGGTGCTCGGGTTCGGTGGCCTCCACCTGCGCGACGACCACGTCGAGGTGGCACCCCACCTGCCCGAGGGCTGGGAACGGCTGCGCTACGGCGTGGCCGTGCGGGGGTGCTGGCTGGAGGTGGACGCCTCCAACGCCGACGTCGTGCTCACGGCTCACGCGGACAACCCCACCGACGTCGAGGTGGAGGTCCACGGTGAGCGCCTCACGGTGCCCGCGGGGGAGCGCCGCGACGTGCGCTTCGACATCGGCGGTGAGCTCGTCACCGGCTGACGCCCGCGACCGGCACACCATCCCGGACCTTCCCCACCCCGAGCCGCCCCACC
>SKTN01000171.1 GCA_007117945.1 Nitriliruptoraceae bacterium
CGACCGAAGTCCGCGGCCTGGCGGTCCAGTTGCTCCTCGGTCGGGAGGCCGTCGTCGGGTAGGACCATCCGGACGTCGACCTCGGTGATCGCCGTTGCGAGGCCGAGGGCGGCGAAGCGTTCCAGGTTGGCCTGGACGTCACCCGGGAACCCGTACTGGATGCTCAGGTGCCCCTGGACGCCGAAGCCGTGGACGGGGACGTCGTCGGCCAGGAGGTCCTTGATCAGCTCGTACCACGCGGTGCTCTTGGCGTTGATCCCCTCGACGTTGTAGTCGTTGAGGAACAGCAGCGCGTCGGGGTCGGCCTCGTGCGCCCACCGCAGGGCATCGGCGACGTAGTCGGGCCCGAGCGCCTCGTACCAGATCGAGTCCCGCCAGGTGGCGTCGTCGTCGAAGATCTCGTTGGCGACGTCCCACTGCTCGATCCGGCCCTGGTACCGACCGACGACCGCGTGGATGTGGTCGCGCAGGATCTCGCGCAGCTCCTCGGGCGAGAAGTCGCCCTCCTCGAGCCACTCCGGGTTCTGGCTGTGCCAGACCAGGGTGTGACCGCGGACGACCTGGTCGTGGGCCTCGGCGTAGGCGATGATCTCGTCCGCGCGTGCGAAGTCGTACTCGCCCTGCTCCGGGTGCACCATCTCCCACTTGAGGTGGTTCTCCGGGGTGACGGAGTTGAACTCGAGGCCGATCAACTCCCGGTACGCGTCGTCGGTGGTGAAGGGGTCAGGTACCGGCTGGTCCTCGTGGTGGCCGCCACCGGCGACCGCGGTACCGATCCGGAAGCCGTCGGGCGCGACGTCGCGCAGCGTCTGCTGCCCGTCGAGGGCCGCCGGGGGGTCGCCACCTGCAGGTGGGGTCGTGGCTGGTGGTGTCGCCTGGCGGACAGCCGCCTCCTCCGTGTCCTCGCCGGTGGACGCATCACCGCAGGCTGCGGCGACCAGGGACAGGGCGAGGAGACATCCGATCGCGCGGCTGATCCATCCTGCTCGCACGTGCAGCTCCTCAGGCGTGTGGGCTCCACCGGGTTGGGCCCTGTCACACCCTAGGCAAATAAGTCGGTATCCGCTACAAATAACCCGTGGGGGGCAGGAACCGTCGGCCGTCCACCCTCGCCATCACGCGGTGACGGTGCATCTCACGACCCCAACTGGGTCCTCGAACAGCCGGGTGAGCGCGAGTTCAGCGGCGCCGATCAGCAGCGCCTCATCGCCGAGTTCGCTCACGACGAGCTCGACCATGTCGGCTGACACCCTGAGCGCCCGCTCGCTGAAGGCGGCACAGATGAAGGGTTGCAGGGGTTCGAACAGTCGGTGGTACAGCCCTCCGAGCACGACCAGACGCGGGTTGAACAGGTTCACCAGGTTCCCGAACCCGAGGCCGAGCCACCGGCCGGTCGCCTCGATCGCCGCGGTGGCGACCGGATCGCCGTCGGCGGCCCGTGCCAGGACGGCTGCGATCGCCTCGCCACCGACCAGGCTGGGTTCGATGCCCGCCCGGCGCAGCAGCGCACGTTCGCCCGCCTCGGTCTCCCAGCAGCCGTACGCCCCGCAGCAGCACTGCTCACCGTCGGGGTTGACGAGCATGTGGCCGGCCTCGGCCGCGTAACCGGCTGCGCCCAGCAGTGGCTGGCCGCCGGCCATCACGCCGACGCCGATGCCGACCTCGCCGGAGACGTAGACCAGGTCATCGACATCGCGACCCGCGCCCCGGCGTGCTTCGGCGAGGGCACCCAGATCGGCCTCGTTCGCCAGGTGGATACCCACCTGCTCCGGTACACCCACGTCGCTGAGGGCCTCGGAGAGCAGCTCGCTGAGCGGCACGTCGCGCCAACCGAGGTTGGGGCCGAAGTCCACCGTGCCGGTCAGGCGGTTGGTCAGCCCGGCGACGGCGACACCGACGCCGGCCAGGGGGGCGCCCTCCCAGGAGCGGCGCATCGCACCGATCTGTCGGGCGACCTCCTCGATGGCCTCCTCGGGTGCCACCGAGCGCCGTGGACGCACCAGTCGCCGCTCGGCCAGGATCTGGCCACCGAACCCGATCACCGCCGTCGCCAGACAGTCCACGGTCAGCTCGACCGCCAGGGCTATGGCGCCCTCGGGTCGTGGTTCGACGATCGGCGACGGTCGGCCGGGTCCCGGCGTGACCTCCCGCCCGTTCTCCACCGCCAGGCCCAACTCGCGGAGCTCGCTGACCAGCCCGCCGATCGTCGAGCGGTTCAGGCCCGTCAACTGGGTGAGGCGTGCGCGTGAGGTGGGTCCATCGAGGTGCAGGATGCGCAGCAGGGAGACGAGGTTGTGCTGGCGGACGTTGTGGCCCGCGTGCGTCGCGCCGAAGGTGCTGGTGCGCGGTGGGGAGATCGACTGCTGTCCAAGCGCCATCATGGTGCTCCGGTCCACGGCAGCCGGTGCCGCCAGGAAGAGAAAGTAGTCTGCTAAGACAAATTCCGCTAGGGTCGATGCGACCGTTCTTGAGGTGCAGACGTGATCGGCAGGTACGTCGACCACGCCGTTGCCGGCTGTCGGTGTTGGCCGCTGACCGGTGGGGATGCGCCGCCGTCCAGCTGGGAGGAGCAGGCATGGACCACGTTATCGGCATCGACACGTCCACCACCGCGACCAAGGCCGTGGTGGTCGACCGCCACGGCGCGGTCGTCGCCGAGGGCTCGGCGAGCTACGGCTACGACGTGCCGCGCACCGGGTGGAGCGAACAGGATCCCCACCTGTGGTGGACCGCGACCTGTGCCGCGATCCGGTCCGCACTCACCTCCGGTGGCATCGAGGCGCGCTCGGTGGCCGCCGTCGGACTGGCCGGACAGATGCACGGCCTGGTGCTGCTCGACCGTGACCGGGCCGTCCTGCGTCCGGCGATCCTGTGGAACGACCAGCGCACCGGTGCGCAGTGCGACGCCATCCGTGACCGCGTCGGCGCGGCCCGGTTGGTGGAGGTGACGGGCAACGACGCCATGACGGGCTTCACCGCCCCGAAGCTGCTGTGGGTGCAGGACAACGAGCCGGAGATCCACGCCCGCATCGCCCACGTTCTGCTGCCGAAGGATCACGTGCGGCTGCAGTTGACCGGCGACCTGGCCATGGACAAGGCCGACGGCGCCGGGACCCTGCTGTTCGACGTGGCCGGCCGTGACTGGTCCCCCGAGGTCCTCGCGGCACTGGACATCGACCCGGGCTGGCTGCCCCGCACCTACGAGGGCCCGGAGGTCACCGGGACCGTCAGCGCGGCCGCAGCAGAGGCGACCGGGCTGATCGCCGGTACCCCCGTGGTGGCCGGCGGCGGTGACCAGGCGGCGAACGCGGTCGGCGTCGGCGCGGTCGATCCCGGCACCATGGCGCTGTCCCTGGGCACCTCGGGTGTGGTGTTCGCGCCGACGGCCGAGCCACGGATCGCCGCACAGGGTCGTGCCCACGCCTTCTGTCACGCCGTGCCCGAGCGCTGGCACCTGATGGGGGTGATGCTGTCCGCGGCCGGGAGCCTCAGGTGGTACCGCGACACCCTCGCGCCGGGGGAGGACTTCGCCGCGCTCAGCGACGAGGCGGCGACCGCGCCCGTGGGTGGCGAAGGGCTGTGGTTCCTGCCCTACCTCACGGGCGAGCGGACCCCCTACCCCGATCCGAAGGTGCGCGGTGCCTTCATCGGGCTGGACGTCGGACACGACCGCGCACACCTGACGCGGGCCGTCCTGGAGGGGGTGGCCTTCGGACTGCGTGACGGGCTGGAGCTGATGCTCGCAGCGGGGGTCCCGGCACCCGCGCAGATCCGGGCATCGGGCGGCGGCAGCCGGAGCCCGCTGTGGCGGCAGATCCTCGCCGACGTCCTGGACGCGGAGATCGCCACCGTGGCCACGGCGGAGGGCGCAGCCTTCGGCGCGAGCCTGCTGGCAGCCGTGGGCGCCGGCTGGTTCGACGACGTGCAGGCAGCGGTCGCCGAGGTGGTGACGGTCACCCCCGTCGCAGCGCCCGGCGCCGACCAGGCGCGTTACCGCGAGCTGCACGCCGCCTACCAGGAGCTCTACCCCGC
>SKTN01000260.1 GCA_007117945.1 Nitriliruptoraceae bacterium
CGGTGCCGACACCGGCGGCCGCGGCCATCAGCACCGCTGCCCCGCCCAGCAGTGTCACCACGAGCTGGCCTCCGGCCCAACGTCCGCGGCTCAGCGGGGTCGCGAGGAGCGGTTCGACCAGACCTGCGCGTTCATCCCGCCGCAGTTGCAGCGTGCCGCTCAGTGCGTACCCGGTGGCCAGCAGCCCGAGGAGCAGCATCGCCGTGGCGAGGAAGGCGTCGACGAGGGCGCCGTCCTCCGTCGCGCCGAAGACCTCCTGCAGCTGGGGGTTGTCGGCGAGGAACACCTCGACCTCTCCCAGCAGGGAGCCGAAGACGGCGCCGAACGCCAGGAGCCCGAGGGCCCAGGCCGTCACGCTGCCACGCTGCAGGCGCAGCGCCAGTCCTTCCGGGCGTGCCAGCCAGGGAGCCGCGCGGGCCGGGCCGGGACGCGGAGCCACCAGGCCGGCCGCGACGTCGCGTCGACTCGCGAGCGCGTAGGCCACCGATGTCAGCAGCGCCGCGGCCAACAGCGACAGCAGGAGCGGCCACGCGCGCTCATCGACGTAGGCACGCGTGGACTGGGCCCACCCGATGGGGGAGGCCCACGACAACGCTCGGCCGTCACCGATGTCGCCGACAGCGCGCAGTACGAACGCGACCGCCAGCGAGGAGACCGCGATACCGATCGCACCACGGCCGTGCTCGGTCACCTGGGCGGCGACGGCAGCGACAGCGGCGAACACGATCCCGGACGCCGCCATCGACAGCCCGAAGGTCCAGGAGCCGAGGGCGGACAGCTCCGGGAGGCTGGCGGTCAGCGCCAGCGCGGTGGCGGCGCCGATCGCCAGGTTGGCCCCGACTGCGACCAGCAGGGCGGCGGTCGGCGCGGCCTGCGCTCCAACGACGGAGGAGCGGACGAGTTCGACGCGGCCCGCCTCCTCCTCGGCTCGGGTGTGACGCACGACGAGGAAGATGCTCATCACGGCGACGGCGACCACGCCGTAGATGAGGTACTCGTTGGCGACCATCGCCCCCACCGTGTAGTCATCGGCGCCGTAGCCGGGACCCGAGAAGATGGTCAGCACTGGGCTCCGCACGAAGTCGCCACGGGCCTGACGTTCGGCCGCCGTCGGGTACAGGTCGGGGACGCTGAGCGCCGAGATCGTCAGGAAGCCGACCACGCCCGCCAGCCACACCGGGAGGCGCACACGGTCGCGGCGGAGCGCCAGAAGAAGCAGCGTGGCCGTCCCGGTCAGCGCACCACCGGGAGCGTGGAGCGGGGCGTTCGTGGGCGGTGACGCTTGCCTGGAGTAGCGGGTCGCCACGCTCATCGTGCACCTCCGGCGGCTGTCGTGAGCTCGTGCTCGTAGTGGCGCATGAACAGCTGCTCGAGGGTGGGTGGATGGCTCACGAGGCTGCGGATACCCCGCTGGTGCAGAAGACCGATGGCGTCATCGAGCCGCTCACCATCGACCTCGAAGGTGACCCGGCCCTCCTCGGTCTGCAGGTCGTGGACGCCGGGGAGTTCACCGAGGCCGTCGACCGGACTGCGCGTCGCCGCGATGACCGTCGTGCGCGTGAGGTGGCGCAGTTGATCCAAGGTGCCGGTCTCCACGATCCGCCCCTCGCGGATGATCGACACTCCGTCGCACAGCCGCTCGACCTGGGCCATGATGTGACTGGAGAGCAGCACGGTGGTGCCGGCATCGCGAACCTCGCTGATGACCTCGGCGAAGACCGACTCCATCAGCGGGTCAAGGCCGGCCGTGGGCTCGTCGAGCACGAGCAGCTCGATGTCGCTGGCCAGTGCCGCCACGATCGCCACCTTCTGGCGGTTGCCCTTCGAGTAGGTCCGTGCCTTCTTGGTCGGGTCGAGGTTGAACCGCTCACACAGCTCGTCACGCCGACCCTGATCCAGCCCACCGCGGAGCCGGGCGAACACGTCGATGGCCTCGCCCCCCGTCAGGGTCGGCCAGAGCTCCACATCGCCCGGCACGTAGGCCAGCCGACGGTGCAGCGCTACGGCGTCCGCCCACGGGTCGCCGTCCAGGACACGAACGTGGCCCTCGTCAGCCCGCAGGAGGCCCAGCAGCACACGGATCGTCGTCGACTTGCCGGCCCCGTTGGGGCCGAGGAAGCCATGGACCTCACCTCGGTCCACACGCAGATCCACATGGTCGAGGGCCCGCGTCTTCCCGAAGGACTTCACCAGCCCCTCGACCGTGATCACGTTCTCCATCGCCTCGCCTTTCGCTCGCCCCTGTGGTCGCCGGATGGCGTGCCGCTGCCGGAGAGACTACAAGATACCTTACCAACGGGCAAGTTATCTACCGACTGAATGGTAGGGTTCTGCCGGTGGTCCTCGGCGGTCAACCGGTGCGAGGAGGTGGCGGCGATGGCACATCCGGGGCACGCACCGACGTCAGACCGTGACGGGCGCAGTACCGACACCCGGGAGCGGATCCGCCAGGTGGCCCTACGCCTGTTCATCCGCGACGGCTTCTCGCACACCACCCTGCAGGACATCGCCGATGCGCTGGGGCTGACCCGGGCAGCGCTCTACTACCACCATCCGTCGAAGGACCACCTGATCGCGAGCCTGGTGCAGCCGGCGAAGGACGACATCGACGACCTGCTCATCTGGGCCGCGGACACCGATCCGCCGCCTCGGGAGGTTCTCGAGGGCTTCTTCGACCGCAACTACCGCCATCGGCTGATCGTTCTCGCACTGGTGCGCGACCCCACCGGGCTCGGCAGCGTCGACGCCGAGGGCTGGGTGACCGAGCTCGCCGTGCAGGCGCAGCGGCTGCTCGCGGGGGACCGGCCGACCGCCGACGGACGGATCCGGGCGGTGGTGGCCATCAACGGCCTGAGCCGCTGCGCGACGGTGCTCAGCGACATCCCACACGACGAGCTTCGCACGCGGTCGGTCGACCTCGCCCTGGAGATCGTCACCGGAAGCGAGTGAGTCGGCGACCCTCTCGCCGCTCGCCGTCGGACCCCGTGCACAGCTGCTGCAGGCTTGGGCGGGGCGTCGGTGAGGGAAGGTGAGCACCCCGCATCGCGAGGCTCCGGGCCGACGTTGACGGCACCCGCCACCGAGCAGTGGACCCGCAGTGCCGAGAACCTGGGCGGGTCCGCCCCCGTGCCGTCCGCCCCGTTCCAGCCGGCTCCTGCCGTGCGCCGTGATCCTACGGAGCCCGCTGTCGCCTGCGGTGACGAACCTGACGAACCCCCCGCTCGTCCGTGCGTTCCGGCGTTCAGCTCGAAGGTGGTCCGTCGTCAGGGCAGTGACCCTGGGTCGAGGCTCAGGACCGTGGCCTGCGCGGCAGGGAGATGCCGAAGCGCTGTTCGAGCACGTCGAGTGGGCGGTCGACCGCAACCTCGGTACGGACGTCCCCGGCGGTGGTGATGAGCTGACGGTCGCTCCGGGTCATGTGGCCGTCGTGGCTGACCAGCGTGCGCGGGGGCCTCCGGGTGAAGGGGGAGTCCGGTGCGGTCGGGTGGGAGCGGCTACGTGCGGAGAGATCGTCGAGCCGGTGGGGAGTCGTGTCGAAGGACGATCCGGGTGTCCACGTGTCGCCTTCACGCTTCTCGGTCAGGTAGCGGCCACCCAGCTCGCGGGTGCGGTAGGTGACGGCTCCGATGGTCGGCGCCCGATCGGAGAGTCCGATCCGGCCTCGACGAGCCATGCGTCGCAGCCCAGGGAGGTCAGCAGCGCATGGAGGAGTCCATCACGTTCGAAGCAGAAGCCGCCGCGGCGAGGTGGTCAGCGAAGAGCCCGGTGCCCCAGTCCGCGTCGACGATGCTTCGGGCACTGAGAGCGTCAGCCGACACGCGAGGGAAGCTGTCATCGTCACGGGCGGAGCTGTCGAGGTCGTGCAGCGCGACCAGGTTGCGGACGTCGTGAGGATCACTCGTTATGTCGGTCGCCTGCGGCCGCGTCACTCGACGGCGGCGTCGGCCTCGATCTCGACAAGGAGTTCTGGGGCGATCGATGTCGGAACCTCGACCATGGACCCAGCTGGTCAGCTCGCGCCGAA
>SKTN01000200.1 GCA_007117945.1 Nitriliruptoraceae bacterium
ATCGTCACCGTCGGTGGACAGCAGGCCCTGGAGCTGATCGCCAAGTGCTTCATCGACGACGGCGACGTGGTCCTGGCCGAGGGACCGACCTACGTGGGGGGTATCGGCGCGCTCAAGAGCCACCGCGCCGAGGTGCGCCACATCCCGATGGACGACCACGGCATGGACATCGACCAGCTCGAGGTCGCCCTCGAGCAGCTGCACAGCGAGGGCCGGCGGGCGAAGTACGTCTACACCATCCCGAACCACCAGAACCCTGCCGGCGTGTCGATGTCGCTGGACCGCCGCCACCGCCTGGCGGAACTCGCCGAGCGTCACGACCTGCTGCTGCTCGAGGACAACCCCTACGGCCTGCTGGACTTCGCCGGGCGGGTGGAGCCGAGCCTCCGGTCCCTGGTCCCCGACCGGGTGGTCTACGTCGGCACGATGTCCAAGCTCTTCGCCCCGGGGGTGCGCACGGGCTGGATCGCGGCACCGGGCCCGATCCGTGACAAGCTCGTCCTGCTGCGCGAGGCCGCGGACCTGTGCCCCTCCAACCTCACGCAGATGATCGTGGAACGGTGGTTGGCGACCCAGCCCTGGCAGGAGCAGATCAAGCGCTTCACCGAGCTGTACCGCGAGAAGGCGGAGGTCATGCTCGAGGCGCTCGGTCGCGAGATGCCCGCCGGGGTGCACTGGACCACGCCCGCCGGCGCGTTCTACATCTGGTTGACCGTGCCCGCCGGGATCGACACCTCCGACCTTCTGGCCAAGGCGGTCGGACGCCGCGTGGCCTACGTGCCCGGCCGTGGCTTCTACGCCGACGGCTCGGGTGGTGCCCAGGCCCGTCTGTGCTTCAGCTACCCCGAGCTGGAGCGCATCCCCGAGGGTGTGGCCCGCCTCGGTGAGCTGCTGCACGACGAGCTCGAGCTGGTCCACGCCGTGTTCGGTGACCAGGCTCCCGCGCCCGACCGCAGACCCAGCGGGCCTGCGACGGGCGTCGGGGGATGACCCGGCGCGATCGAACGACACCCAGGAGGCGCCCATGACCGCTACGTCCATCGCCGTGCTCGCGGGCGGCATCTCCCTCGAACGCGAGGTGTCCCTGCGCTCGGGTGGCCGCGTGGCCGACGCGCTCAGCGACCGCGGCCACCAGGTCACGCGCCTGGACATCGACGGTGATCTGGTGCGCACCCTGGAGACCGGGGGCTTCGACGTCGCCTTCCTCGCCCTGCACGGTTCCGCCGGCGAGGACGGCACGATCCAGTCGCTGCTGGAGCTGATCGGTCTGCCCTACACCGGCCCGGACGTGCTCGCGAGCTCCCTGGCGTGGAACAAGCCCATCGCCCAGGGGCTGTTCGCCCGAGCGGGCCTGGCCGTGCCCGACCGGGTCACCCTCTCCCAGCAGGCCTTCCGCGAGATGGGTGCGACGGCCGCGGTCGACCGCATCGCCGAGGAGCTCGGCATCCCCCTGGTGGTCAAGCCCGCGTCGGGCGGTTCCTCCCTGGGACTGACCATCGTGGAGGACGCGGCCCGCCTGCCCCAGGCGATCGTGGGTGCCTTCTCCTACGCCGAGGTGGTGCTGATCGAGCGCTTCATCCCGGGCACCGAGGTGGCCGTGACCGTCCTGGACGGGCGGACGCTGCCGCCGGTGGAGATCCGGCCGAAGGAGGGTGCCTACGACTTCGCCGCCCGCTACACCCCCGGTGCGACGGAGTTCCACGTCCCGGCGCGGCTGCCGGAGCAGGTGGCCGCGGCGTGTGCCGACACCGCCACGGCCGCGGTGGACGCCGTGGGCGCCCGGCACATCTCCCGAGCCGACCTGATCATCGACGAGGCGGGAACCCCCTGGTTGCTAGAGTTGGACACCTGTCCAGGTCTCACGGAGACCTCGCTGGTGCCCCTCGCGGCGGAGGCCGCCTCCCTGCCCTTCCCCGACCTGTGCGAGCGGCTGGTGGAGCTGGCCCTGCGTGATGTAGCGGCGCCCCGGTGAACCAGGAAGGGGCTGTGGGATCGCTCGGTGTGGGCCCTGCCCCCGACACCGTGGTGTTCGACGTCGGTGAGGTGCTGATCGACGAGACGCGGGTGTGGGCCGTGTGGGCCGAGCTGATCGGGGTCTCCCCCCTGACCTTCGCTGCGGTGCTCGGCGCCGGCATCGTCCAGGGCGAGCCCGTCGCTGCCGTCTTCGCCCACCTGGCACCGAACCTGGCCTGGCGTGAGCTCGAGGAGGAGCACGAGGAGCGCTACGGCGGCTTCCGGGAGGAGGATCTCTACCCCGACGTCCGGCCGTGCCTGTCCGAGCTGGCCACTGCGGGCTTCGAGGTGGTCATCGCGGGGAACCAGCCCGCGCGGCGGGGCCCCCAGCTGGAGCGGCTGGAGCTGCCGTGCGGGTCCCTGAGCACCTCGGAGCAGATGGGGGCCTCCAAGCCCGACCCGGCGTTCTTCACCGCGGTGCTGGACCTGGTCACCACCGAGGACCCGGGTCGCGTGCTGTACGTGGGCGACCGCACGGACAACGACGTGCGGGCGGCCGCTGCCGCGGGCATGCGTACGTGCTGGCTGCGCCGGGGTCCCTGGGGGCAGCTCCAGGACCTTCCCGACGACGTCGAGGAACCCGATCTGGTGCTGGAGGGCCTCGGGGAGCTGCCGATGCTGCTCACGGCCTGGCAGGAGGAGTCAGCATGAGCGCCAACGGCGGCGCCGACGACAGCCCCAAGCGGTCAGCCGCGCTGGCCGCTGCCGAGCTGATCACCGATGGGATGCAGCTCGGCCTGGGGACCGGCTCGACCGTCGCCCACCTGCTGGAGGCCATCGCGACGCGGGGGTTGCAGGTCGCGGGGCTCCCCACCTCGAACGCCACAGCGGCCGCGTGCCAGCAGCTGGGGATCGAGCTCCTGCGACCCGAGGAGGTGGAGCGCCTCGATCTGGCGATCGACGGCGCCGACGAGCTGGATGCGCAGCTGACCGCGACCAAGGGGGGCGGTGGCGCGCTGCTGCGGGAGAAGGTCGTCGCCAGCATGGCGGAGCGCTTCGTGCTCATCGCCACCACGGACAAGGTCGTCGACCTGCTCGGCGACAGCTTCCCACTGCCCGTCGAGGTGGTGCCCTTCGCTGTGGCGCCCGTCACCGGGTGGCTACAGGACCGCGGGTACGTCGTGTCACGGCGCAGCGAGGACGGGGGTGGCGCGGTCGTGACCGACAACGGCAACCACCTGCTCGACGCCCGTATGCCCGGGGGCATCGAGGATGCGGCCGTCGAGGACCTGTGGCTCGCACAACTGCCGGGGGTCGTCACCTCGGGGCTGTTCGTCGACATGGCGGAACGCGCCTTCCTCGCCGACGCGGACGGCCAGGTGCAGGAGCACACCCCCCGAGGGTGAGCTAGGAGCCCTCCTCGATGGGGCGGGGCTGCTCCGAGCGTGGTGCGGTCGGTGGCGCGGCGGCGCCCAGTCCGTCCGCGATGACCGCCACGATGCGTTCCAGGTCATCCACGGAGCTGAACTCGACGGCGAGCTTGCCCTTGCGGGCGCCCATCGTGATCCGCACACGGGCCTTGAGCGCGTCGGAGAGGTCCTCCTGGAGCTCAAGGAGGCCAGGAGCCGTCGGGGTCCTGCGCGGCTTCCTGCGGGGCGTGGGTTCGTCGGTGAGCCGCAGGCGCACCAGCTCCTCGGTGGCGCGTACGGACAGGCCCTCCGCGACGATCCGCTCGGCCACGGCGCTCTGGGCCTGGGGGTCCGCCAGCGCGAGGAGTGCCTTGGCGTGCCCGGCACTGAGGACACCGGCTGCTACCCGTCGTTGCACGGGGTCGGGGAGCTGCAGGAGCCGGATCGCGTTGCTGATCGCGGGCCGGGAACGGCCGAGGCGTGCGGCGAGTTCCTCCTGGGTGACCCCGAACTCCTCGAGGAGCTGCTGGTAGGCGGCCGCCTCCTCCAGCGGGTTGAGCTGCACCCGGTGGATGTTCTCCACCAGGGCTTCCTTGAGCAGGTTCGCGTCCTCGGTGTGGCGTACCAG
>SKTN01000235.1 GCA_007117945.1 Nitriliruptoraceae bacterium
ACCGCAACAACGTGGTGCTCTCCCGCCGCAAGTTCCTGGAGGAGACCCAGAGCGAGTTCCGCAACGAGTTCCTCACCTCCCTGCAGAAGGGCGAGATTCGCGGCGGCGTCGTGTCCTCGATCGTCAACTTCGGGGCCTTCGTGGACCTCGGCGGCGTCGACGGCCTGGTGCACGTCTCGGAGCTGTCCTGGAAGCACATCGACCACCCCAGCGAGGTCGTGGAGGTCGGCGACGAGGTGGAGGTCGAGGTGCTCGACGTCGACCTGGACCGCGAGCGCGTGTCGCTGTCGCTCAAGGCCACGCAGGAGGACCCCTGGCAGCGCTTCGCCCGGGAGCACGCCGTGGGCGAGATCGTCGACGGTGAGGTCACCAAGCTCGTGCCCTTCGGCGCCTTCGTCAAGGTCGCCGACGGCATCGAGGGTCTGGTGCACATCTCCGAGCTGGCCGAGCGCCACGTCGAGGTGCCCGAGGCCGTGGTCAACGTCGGGGACAAGATCGAGGTCAAGGTCATCGATATCGACACCGTGCGCCGCCGGATCTCCCTGTCGCTGAAGCAGGCACAGGCGCCGAGCGCCGCGGCGGAGGACTCGCCCTACGACGAGGCGCCTGCCGTGGAGACCGCCTACTCCTCGGGCGACGACGACCCCGTGGGTGGCAGCGGCACCCTGGCCGCCGCCTTCGCCCAGGCGGGCTTCGGTCGCGAGGAAGCCTCGATGAGCCCCGAGGAGATCGCGTTGGCCGAGGTCGACGCGCCCACGGAGCCGGAGGCGGCGCCCGAGGCCGCGGCACCCGCCCCGGACGAGCCCGTCACGCCGGCCGAGCCGGCTGAGCCGGCTGAGCCGGCCGCACCCGCCGAGGCGGAGGACGCGCCGGAGGCCGAGGACGCGCCGGAGGCCGAGGAGGCTGCCGAGCCTGCGGAGGCACCTGCGGCAGCTGAGGCCCCAGCGGCCCCGGAGGCCACCGGTGCGGACGAGGATGCCGCCGAGGGCACCGACGACGAGGACCCCCAGCAGGGCTGAGCCCGGTGGGACGGACGACGATGCAGCGCCCCGGTGGAGACACCGGGGCGCGGTCGTGCCCGGGGGCAGCGGTGCCGCGGGGACGGGGCACCCGGCGTCGTGGCAGGCGAGGAGAGGACGCGCAGATGTACCTGGTAGCGGTGACGGGCGGGATCGGCAGCGGCAAGTCCACGGTGGCGGCACGGCTCGCCCACCACGGCGCGGAGGTCATCGACCTCGACGAGGTGGCGCGCGAGATCGTGCAGCCCGGACAGCCCGCGCTCGAGGAGATCGCCGCGCGGTTCGGTCGGGACGTGCTGCAGGAGGATGGGTCCCTGGACCGCGCGGAGCTCGCGCGCCGCGCCTTCGTGGATGACGCCACCCGCCGTGACCTCGACCGCATCACCCACCCGCGGGTCGCCTCGCGTATCGCCGAGCGGCTCACGGTGCTGGCGGGGGAGGACCACCACGATCCCTCCCGCATCATCGTGGTCGACCATCCCCTGCTGATCGAGACGGGGCAGGCGAGCCGCTTCGACACGGTGGTCGCCGTGCTCGCCGACGAGACGCTCCGGCTCACGCGTCTGGTGGAGCAGCGCGGTCTCGATCCCGAGGACGTGCGTGCCCGGATGCGCCAGCAGGTCGACGATCAGGCCCGGCGCGCCGCCGCCGATCACGTGGTGGTCAACGAGGGTGACCTCGACGTCCTCAACGCCGAGGTGGACCGGCTCCAGGAGCACCTCGCGGCCAAGGCCCGCGACCAGCGCGCGACGCGCTGACCACGCCGCTCGCACACCGGCCGCTGCGTACCCGCAGGGCGCTGCTCACACCAGCAACAGCGCCAGGCCACCCCCCAGGAGGCCGTACACCAGGGAGAAGCCGATGGTGCGGCGCATCACCTCGGCCTCGGAACCCGTGAGCCCCACGGTCGCGCCACCAGCCACGATGTTGTGCGGGGCGATGGCGTTGCCGACGGAGGCACCGAAGTTCTGGGCGCCGAGCAGGGGCAGTTGGGGGTAGCCGAGCTGTTCGGCCGTGGCCACCTGCAGGTCGGTGAACAGCACGTTGGACGCGGTCCCCGAACCGGTGACGAAGGTGCCCAGCACCCCGACCAGCGGGGCGAGGACCGGCCAGGCGGAGGCGGCGGAGCCGGCCGCTGCGACCGCCAGCTCCTCGGTCATCCCCGAGCGCACCATCGTCCGGGCCAGCAGCAGCATCGCGAGCAGCGCGATCGTGACGGGGATCAGCTGCTTGACGGTGGTGGTCAGCGCCCCGCCGATGGTGGGGGTCCGCGCCCGCTGGGCCAGGGCTCCGAGGAGGAAGGACACCACCAGCAGGGTGCCGGGGTGGGTCAGGGGCCGGAAGCTGCCGGTGAAGCCGCCGTCGAGGTTCCAGGACAGCTCCACGGCATCGAGGGGCTCGGCGATGAAGGGGACCAGGCGGGTCGCCAGCACCAGGGAGATCAGGATCAGGTAGGGCGCGGCAGCCCGCAGCAGCGCGGCACGGTCGGCCTCCACGTCGTCGATCGGCGGCGCATCGGACGCCTGCGCACCGGCGTCGCTACCCGCGCGATCGGCGTCGTCGCCCGCAGGATCGGCGTCGTCGCCCGGGGAGCCGGCGCCGTCAGGGCTCTCCTGCGCCAGGGTCGGCGCCGTGGCCTGCGGCCGCAGCCGGCGCACCAACAGCAGGACGGCGACGAAGGCCGCTCCGCCGACCAACGCCCCGCCGAGGGTGGGCAGCTCCGGACCCACGAAGGTGGCCAGCAACCACATCGGCACGAGGAAGGCCGCAGCGGCGAACAGCGTCCAGATCCAGATCGCGCCGGTCATCCGCGTGCCCGTGCCCCGGGAGGCCAGGAGCATCATCATGACCAGGGGCACGACCCCGAAGGCGAGGTGGTAGGTCGCGCTCGCGGCCGACAGGTCGAGGGGGTCGAGGCCCGTGGTGGCGACCATGGGGACCACGGGGGTGCCGATGGCGCCGAAGGATACGCCCACCGCGTTGCCGATCATGGCGATGACCACGGCGACCAGGGGCTTGTAGCCGATCCCCACCAGGAAGGGGGCGGCCAGGGCCACGGGTGAGCCGAACCCGGCGCCGCCCTCCATGAACAGGGTGAAGAACCACGCGATCAGCAGGGCCATGATCCGCGGGTCGTCGGACAGTTTCCCGAGGGCGACCCGCAGGACGTCGGTCCCACGGGTGGCGACCTGCAGGTGGTAGATCGCCAACGCCGGCAGGATGATCCACAGGATCGTGGCCGAGGTGAAGGTCGCCTCGGCCGCCACCCCACCGAGGCTGCCGGCCACACCGACCTCCGGCAGCACCTCGGTCCCGAGCCCGAAGCCGAACAGCGCCACCGCCAGCGCCAGCGTCGCGCCGGCGATCCCGGCCCGGGAGGCGGGCCACCCCAACCCCAGCATCAGCACGAGCACGAGCAGGATGGGCAGCGCGGCGAGGAAGGCGGACACGGGTCACGGTCTCCGGGGGGCGTGGACGGTGCGCGAATCTAGGGCCTCGGGGCGTCACGGGTGCGGGGTACCGTGGCGGCATGGCCACCTCGACGTCCTCCTCCGCCCGTCACGACCGCGCGGAGCTCCATCGGCACGTTCGTGACGACACCCCCTTCCGGGTGGTGGCGGAGTTCGAGCCCTCGGGCGACCAGCCCACCGCGATCGAGCGCGTCTCCCAGGCCTTCGCCGACGGTGAGAAGGCCGTCACCCTGCTGGGCGCCACGGGGACCGGCAAGACCTTCACCGCCGCCAAGGTGCTCGAGCGGATCCAGCGCCCCTGCCTGGTGATGGCGCCCAACAAGACCCTGGCGGCGCAGCTGGCCAACGAGTTCCGGGAGTTCCTGCCCGACAACGCCGTCGAGTACTTCGTCTCCTACTACGACTACTACCAACCGGAGGCCTACATCGCCTCCAGCGACACCTACATCGAGAAGGACTCGTCGATCAACGACGAGA
>SKTN01000044.1 GCA_007117945.1 Nitriliruptoraceae bacterium
CGGGCGCGCTCGTCCTCGGCGACGTAGCGCCGCCAGATCCCTGTCGGTAGCCGGCCGCGTTCGGGCTGCAGCCCGTGGATCTCCCACCACCGGTCGGAGTAGCTGGCCTCGCCCGTGACCAGGTCCTCGTCCCACCACCCGTCGTTGGTGGCACGCAGCACCCGCTGCAGCGTCTGCTCGGTGCGGTGCAGCGTCGTCACGTCCTGGAGCGTGCCCCGCATCGCCACGATCCGACGCTGGTCGTCGCGTTCCATGGTGGCGCGGAGGTGGACGGTGCGCTCCTCCCCCGAGGGGGTGAGCAGCCGGTGCACGATGTCGACGGGCGCATGCTGGGGCAGCTCGCGCACGTGCATCGGCACCCGGTCCCGGTCCTCGGGGTGGACCGCCGCCAGGTAGTCGGCGATCGTGAGTGCACCACCCCGTCCGTCGCGCAGGATGTCGTCCACCACCGAGGACGCCGTCACCCGGCCGGAGCGCAGCTCACCCCGCCAGTGCCCGATCCTCGCCAGGGTCTGCGCCTCCTCGAGCAGGACACGCGCCTCCTCGAGCTCCCGCTCCCTGAGGACCCGCTCGGTGACGTCGGTGAACACCGCGGTACCGCCGCTCACCGCGCCGTCCTCATCGCGTTGGACGCGCAGCGCCACCTGCGCCCAGCGATCCGACCCGATCGTCGCCAGGCGCACCTCACCGCGTGCCACGTCCTGACCGGCGCCGATGCGGTCGGCGAACCAGGCCTGGGCCGTGTGCGCGTGTTCCGGGTGCAGCAGCTCCGCGGTGACGCGTCCCTCCAGGGGTACCGCGTCCTCGGGGTCGAGCATCCGGGCCAGGCGGGCGTTGGCGTAGGTGATGGTGCCGTCGCCCGCCAGCTCCGCGATGCCCTCCTCGGTCAGCTCCAGCAGGTCGCGGAAACGCCGCAGCCGGTGGCGCTCCTCGACGCGGTCGGTCACGTCCTCGATCGTGCCGAAGATCCGGGCGACGCGCCCGTCGACCTGGACCACGGCGGCGGTCAGCTCGACCCACCGTCGGCTGCCGTCGAGGCGCACGAAGGGCGTCTCGAGCTCCCGCGACTCGCGCCGTTCCAGGGTCTCGTCCAGGGCATGCTCGACACGGTCGCGCGCCTCGCCGGGGTAGAAGTCCAGGACCCGCTGCAGCGTGGGCTCGAAGCCTTCCGGGACGGTGCCGTGGATCGCGTGGCAGGCCTCGGACCAGTACACCACCTCGGTGTCGAGGTCGATCTCCCACGTGCCGACGCCCGTGATCGCCTCCAGCTGGCCACGCAGTGCCGCGGTGCGGCGCTCCTCGGTGACGTCGCGGATGGCGGCGTACATGCGTTGCTCCACGGGATCACCGGTGGCGTCCCACGACAGCCACCGGTAGCCACCGTCGCGGTGCTGATAGCGGTTCGCGAAGCCGGAGATGCTGCGTCCGGCGACCAGCTCCTGCGCCGCGGCGATGGTGCGCTGGATGTCGTCAGGGTGGACGTAGTCGCCGTAGGGCCGTGCGAGCAGCTCCTCGCGCGACCAGCCCAACGCCCGGGTCCAGGCGGCGTTGACCTTCAGCAGGTAGCCGTCGAAGCTGCTGACCGCGAGCAGATCGGGGCACAGCTCGAAGAGCCGCTCGGCGTCGCGGTCTCCGGCCGTCATCGTTCACCCCCGCTCGATGGCCCCGACCTCACCGGCGACGTCACTCCTCGATCGCCGCCAGCAGGTCATCACCGATGTCGTAGTTGGCGAACACGTCCTGGACGTCGTCGTTGTCGTCCAGCGCGTCGAGCAGCCGCAGGACCTTGGAGGCCTCGCCCTTGTCACTGATCGGCACCGTGGATGCCGGCACCATCGTCCAGCCCGCGTCGAGAATCGTGTGGCCGGCCTCCTCCAGTGCGCGGCGCAGCGCTACCACGTCGGAGGGGTCGCACCAGGCGGTGAAGACCTCCCCCTCGGCCTCGAGGTCCTCCATCCCGGCGTCGAGTCCGGCCAGCATGAGCTCGTCCTCGTCGGTGCCGGCGGCCTCCACGACCACCTGGCCGCGGCGGGTGAACAGGAAGGACACGCTGCCGGGCTCGGCGAGGCTGCCGCCGGAGCGGGTGAAGGCACTGCGCACATCCGATGCCGTGCGGTTGCGGTTGTCGGTGAGCACGTCGACCAGCACCGCGACCCCGCCCGGCGCGTAGCCCTCGTAGGTGGCGGTCTCGTAGGCCGCCGCCCCGTCCAACTCACCCGCGCCGCGTTTGCAGGCCCGCTCGATGTTGTCCTTGGGGACGTCGGCGTCCTTGGCCTTCTGCACGGCCAGCCCGAGGGAGGGGCTCATCTCCGGGTCGGAGGTGTTGGCCTCCCGGGCGGCGGACTCGATGGCGCGGATCAGCTTCGCGAACTGCTTGCCGCGCTTCTTGTCCTGTGCGGCCTTGCGATGCTTGATGTTGGCCCACTTGCTGTGACCTGCCACGGGGCGCTCCTCGGGGCCTGGGCTCGGACGTCGATGCCGTCCGGTGACCGGTGTCTACACGACGCCGGTGCCCGCTCTCGGACGACGGTCCGCGAGCCTACCGGCAGGCGGGGACGCGCTCCCGACGACGGGGCGCTCAGGGGACCAGCGCTGCGAACCCGCGCTGCACGCGCTCCAGCAACAGGGCCCGCTCCTGTTCGGGCAGGAAGGCCGCCTCCGCCGCCGCCCGGGTGAGCTGCGCGACATCGTCGAGGTGCCAGCCGAAGGCGGCGCTGACCGCCGCGAGCTCACCAGACAGGGTCACGCCGCTCATCAGCCGGTTGTCGGTGGACAGGGTGACGGTGAACCCCGCGTCGCGCAGCGCCTGGACGGGGTGCTCGCCGAGGTCGTGGACCACACCGGTGTGCACGTTGGAGGTGGGGCACACCTCCAGGGGCGTGCCGGCAGCCAGGACCCGCCGGGCGACCGCTCCGGGCGCGCCGTCGGCAGCGAGGTCCTCGACGATGCGCACCCCGTGGCCGAGGCGCTCGGCGCCCTGGTGCAGGGCGTCGGCCACGGAAGCCGGGCCGTCGGCCTCCCCGGCGTGGAGGGTCACGTGCAATCCACCCGCACGGGCGGTGCGCAGCGCGGCGGCGTGCCGCGCTGCCGGGAAGCCCCGCTCGGGGCCGGCCAGGTCCACCCCGACCACGGGCACACCGCGGTCACGGGCGCGCAGGGCCGCGGCGACGACCTCGTCGCCCCGGTCCTCCTGGCGCATGATGCAGGCGAGCAGGCGCACCTCGATCGTGGCCGGCGCCGCGGCGATCCCGGCCGCCAGGGCGTCGAAGACCGCGTCGAGGTCCAGCCCGCCGGCGGTGGACAGCTCCGGCGCGTAGCGCACCTCGGCGTGGACCACCCCGTCGGCATCGAGGTCCTCGGCGCACTCGCGCAGCACGCGGGTCAGGGCCGCCTCGGTCTGCAGCAGGGCGACGGTGTGGCCGAAGGTGGAGAGGTAGCGCTCGAGGTCCGCACCGCGATCGGACTGGTCGAACCACGCGGCGACGCCCGCCTCGTCATCAGCGGGCAGCTCGTGACCGACCTGCGACGCGAGCTCCAGGACCGTGGCGGGGCGCAGCCCGCCGTCGAGGTGGTCGTGGAGCAGCACCTTCGGCGCGCGACGGAGCAGATCGGGGGTCAGCGGCAGGTCCACGGGCAGGTTCCGTTCCGGTCGTCGGTGGTGCGGGAGTACGCCGTGACGGCGTGGGGGGCCGTGTGGTGGCGGCGTGGCGGCGTGGCCGCGGACGCTACACGGCGGCGATGCTGGACCCGTGGCCTCCGCCCGGTCCTCCGGCCGGGCGCCCGGCCAACCCCGGGTCGACCTCCCGGCCCGCCTTCCCGCCGGGCGACGCCACCGGCACGGTCAGAAGCTGGGTCAGAGCCCAGGTGCCGACCACCTCGGCGCCGCCGCAGCCAGCAGCAGCCCGCCCGCTGGCACGCAGCTGGGCCAGAGCCCAGGAACCGACCACCCGCGCCGGGAACACCGAC
>SKTN01000243.1 GCA_007117945.1 Nitriliruptoraceae bacterium
CCAACCGAGCCTCCTCCAGCATCCCACGCCAGCCCAAGAGCGAACGCTCCTCGAAGGAGGACCGGTTCGCCTCGAGCCGTTCTCCGCCCGAACGACTCCGCCAAGCTCGACGAGGCCGTCAACACCTTCAGCGTGGACGGGTCGGTCGAGTTCTTGCAGCTGAGCTACCACAGCAGGATGTGGTCATACATGGTCTTCCTCGAGTACGAGGCTCGATGAGACCGCACCCCGACCCAACCGCGCGGCCACGCCTGTGCCACCTTCCGGACCTCCACCGGCTCGGGCAGCCAGGGACCGATGAGCAGTCCCGACGGTTCGGCGAGACTCGCACGCCCAGGAGGAGACGCGTCCTGTAGGGCCGGCACCCTGTGCCGTTCGGAGGCTGGGGGCCTGCAGGTCGCCGAACCGCAGCGTCCGTCTGGCAGGAGGGTCCTTGCCCTGCGTTCGCCCTCCGGACACGGGGCCCACCGACTCCAGACCGCTGCGCGTCCGGGCGCCCACGAGTGGGCGAGCGAGAGCACGTTTCGTGCTCGGGGGTGCGACCCGATCGATCGTTGTGGCTGCGGGCGCTGTGGTGGATCGGCCGGCGCTCGGTCGTGGTGCCCTGCGACCCACAGCGGCGTAGGGGTGTTCCCCCATTCCTCGGCGTGGATGGCGGTGGCAAGGTCAACACCAGGAGCCCGCTGGCGGGGCGGGCCCTTCACAGCAGGCCAGGCCATGACGGGCACCCAGTCACCTTCGTCGCAGCGTCAGGGTTCCACCTACGGCGGTTGGGCTTCGGCGGTGCTCCTGCCGGCAGCGGCAACCACCGTGGTCTACGCACCGATGATCCTGTCCCGACCGAACCTGTGGGACGACCTGCCGGTGCTCCTCGGGCTGACCTGGTTCGTCGTGCTCATCCTGGCTGCACCGGTCACCGCGGCGGTTGTCAACCGGCGCTGGCCGGTCGCCACGACCACGACCCGGGCCTGCCTGCTGGGACTGCCCCAGCTCCCGCTGGCCATCGTCCTGATGCGGCTCGACATCTGGCTGGACGTGCGCAGCGGCTACCTGCTCGCGGGCTCCGGCGAGGTGGACATGGCGCTGGGCTGGGGCATCATGATGGCTACAGGGGTCGGTCTCGTGCTCACCGTCCTGGTCGCTGCGGCCGCCCGCGTCGGAGCGCGCCAACATCCCGCGTGAAGCCGGACCGTGCCGGTGTCCCAGCTCTCTGCGACAGCGACAGCGCTTTGACCCAACTACCCAACAGCGTGCCAACGATCCACGCGAGCCGAGACGACCGCAAGCTCGCCCAACGCGCTCCAGCCGGCGAGCCCTGCCCGTCGACCGCGATCACGGTGATGGCGCCACCGTGAGGAGGGCGGCACCGGGGTTTCTTCCCGGTCCGTCGCACGCTCCGGCCGCTACAGAGACGGCGGCCCTTCACTGCGTGGGCCAGAAGCGATCGAATGGACCAGACATGGTGTCGACCGCTGTTGCCACGATCCGGTTCCTCCGTGCGCTGACTTCCGCGGCATGGGACCCGGCGAGCAAGGGGTGTCGTCATCCTGGCGCTGCTGACCTTGACGACCATCGGGTTCGATGATCTGTTGCGGAGCAGCACGGGCGCCAAGCTCCTCTCGATCATGTACTCGTTCATCGCGATCGGCATCATCGCCGCGTGCAACACTGCACTCGCGCGATCGATCCGTGCCCGCGAGGAGCAGCAGCATGGATGGGGACGCGACGCTGGGGAGCACGCCGGCTGATCACTCGGTGCCGGCGTGCCAGGGCCGACCGCCTGCGCTGGTGGCCGGTGTTGGTGCAGCAGTTGTTGGTTGGCGGGATGCCGTCGAGGCGGTCTCGCGTCCAGTCGATGAGTTCAGGCAGGAGCGGGGAGTCGGCGTCGACGACGCCTCCATGGTCGCGATCGGGGTAGGTCCGGTACTCGAGCTCGCCTCCGCCGTCGCAGCGCGCGCGGACGTACCGCTCCTGCACCTCAGGTAGGACGAGCGGGTCAGACTCGTCCTGGGCGATCACGAGGTCGGCCCCGATCGGCCCCGATGGGGTGTTCTGCTCGATCCGGGTTGCGAGGGCCCCCGTCGTCAGGTCGTCGAAGTAGGTCGACCAGTCCGTGGTCAACGAGGTCAGGATCGAGGTGAACACCGCCGGTTCGGCGAGGCAGCGGCGGGAGATCTCGTCGAAGCTGACGCGGGCGCCGGGCCGCACGTCGTCACCCAGAGAGACGTCGTCGTAGCAGTCCGCGTACGCCTGCAGCGTGTACGTGGCGAACACGCTGCCACCCGGCAGGGTCTCCACACCTTCGAGGAGACCGATCAGATCACTTGCCGGAGCCAACGCAGCGACCGCTTCTACGTTGACCTCCGGTGCGTACGTCGGGGCGAGGATCCCGGTCCACAGCGCCGCGTGGCCGCCTTGGCTGTGGCCCCAGACGATCGCCCGGTCGGCGAGCTCCAGCTCCTCAAGTGCTCGTGCGGCACGGACCGCGTCGAGCACCGACCGACCTTCGCCCTCACCGATCAGGTAGGGGTGCGGGCCGTCCGTGCCGAGCTCGATGTAGTCCGAGGCCTCCAGTGTCCACCCCTGGTCGAGGACGCGGTCCAACGCGAACAAGGCGCCCGCCTCGAACGGGTCGTCGTGTACAGGATCCGCCAGGCGTCCGCCCCGGCCGGGATGCCGCGGTCGAACCGCTCCGCTCGGAGCAGCGCACCCGGCGCATCGGCGACCTCGTCCGGTGCCGCGTAGCAGTCGTCAACGACCGGTTCGCCACCCCGGATCTGCGCGGTCACCAGAGCGAGCCCCACCGCGACCAACAGGAGCGTGACGTCCGGCCACGCGACGGCGACGACACGGAACACCAGCGTCGCGACCCCCCGCAACCCGGACGCGAGCCGTTCGTCGGCCGACCCCCGGGCCGCAGCCGCGATGTCCCCCACTCCGGCGATGGCGAGCCCGCTACCGATCGGGACGGCAAGGCCTCACACCGAGAGTCCCGGCCAGACCACGACCGCGACGCCCAGCGCCACCCAGACGACGCCGAGACCGACGCCGAGGCCACCGTCCCCGTCCGCTCGAGCCGCGAGGATCCTGCCGGCCCCCGTCACGACCGCCGCCGCTGCCAGCAGGAACGTCGGAAGGGCGACCGAGGTGAACGGCTGCGCCAGCAACGCGAACCCGAGCACCGTGGCGACGATCCCGACCAGCAGCGACACGATCCGCGGGCGCTGCCGAACGTCGTCGGTCTGCACCCCCGCGGTCCCTCCGATCCACCGACGGTGTTCACGCCCACTGACGCCGACGGCGAAGCCAACGACCGACTCGAGCCCATCCGAACGCTCCCAACGGCACCTCCTCCGCGACCCGAACCGATCTGGGGACACCGGCGAGGGGGCGCCCCTGCGCATCGACGCGAAGGGCCGATGGGAGGCCCTGGATCCCTCCTGGAGGTCCTGCAGCGGACGGACCGCCCAGCTTCGATGTCAGCGCTTCGCGCGAGGTGTGGCTCTCGACGTGCCCGACAGCCCGACAGCCCATGCGACGGGTGGGCCGCATCGCCAGCGCGGAGCACCGGCTGTCCGTTGACAGACATCGAGGCACTGTTACGGTCGCGGGTCCCATATCGGAGTTCGTATGGCGGAAGCAGGATCCGACCGCAGCAGCATCTTCGGGTTCCTGGCGGTACGCCGCTGTTGGGCCTGCCGGAAGCGCTACGCCCGCCGATCGCCGAACTGCCCGCACTGCAAGGCGCAGCCCGGCGGACAGCCCGGGCACGGCTCGGCGGCGTCGGGCTTCGCGCCCATGCCGAAGGAGGATCGCTAGCCGGAGCTACCGGGCGGTTCGTCGGCGAGTGGCGTGGGTAGGCGTCGAGGCCGATGGCCGGGCGGCACCGCGGCTGTCACTGTCCCATGACGACGTGAGCTGGACCGGGACG
>SKTN01000160.1 GCA_007117945.1 Nitriliruptoraceae bacterium
CGGTACCGCCGACGATGCCGGCGTGCAGATCGCGCCGTGCGAGCCCGAACCCCGCGGCGAACAGGAGGGCGATGAGGACGGCGAAGCTCGCCAGCACCGCCGTGCGGGCCTCGTCGGTCTCGTGGAGGAAGCCGATCCAACCGAAGGGGGTGGCCCACCACACCCAGTCGGGCGTCGTGGTGGCCGCGGCCAGCACCCGCACCGCCAAGGCAGCACCCAGCACGGTGCCGGCCAACTGGGTGGCCCGCCGCCGGGTCGCAGCCACCTGGCTCGCCAGGGTCCCGACCGCGGCGAGCGTGGTCACCAACAGTCCCATCGCGCCGCCCAGCGCCCACGAGGTAGCCGGGTCCATGCCGGCGGCGCTGTGGCTCGCGCCGATAGCGACGCCGAAGAGCGCGTACCAGGTGAGCATGGCCGCCACCGCAGCGCCCAGCAGCCCACGCGGGGAGAGCGCGCCGGCGCGCAGCGGCTCGGTGTGGCCGGCCTCGTCCGCGCCGCTGAGCAGCTTGGTCGCGGCGAGCATGCCCCACACAGCGATGGCGATGGCGAAGATCCCCGTCCAACGGGAGAGGACGAAGCCCTCGAGCGAACCGGGGCGGACGAACCGGCCCAACAGTGCCTCGAAGGCGGGCACGCCCTCGGTCGCGTCTGCGGCGACCCGCGCAGCCTCGGTCGGGATACGGTCCTCGAAGGTCGCTACGACCCCCGCACCGAGGCCGGCCAGCGCGACGGTCCAGGCGATGGCGGTGTTGCGGAGCAGACGCAGATGGTGACGGTAGGTCCGCCACCACACCGCTGTCGGTGACCGCGTTGTGCCAGCAGCCGGAGCGGTGTCAGCAGGACCGGTGATCGGGGGCCGTGGCGAGAGGTCGGTCGCCATGTCGGCTCTCCTCCCTCGAGCCGCGTTCAGGCGGCGGTGTCCGCGGTGGGGGTGGTCTCGTCGTAGTAGGCGTGGAACAACTCCTCGAGGGTGGGCTCGCGCATCTGGATGGCGACCACCTCGGCGCGGGCGAGTGCCTTCAGCAGCGGGTCGGTCGATCCCGTCACATGCAGGCGGATCCGCCCATCACGCACCTGCACGTCCTCGACGCCGGGGACCCCGTCGAGGTCGGGAGGCGCACCGAGGTAGGTGGCTTCGACGGTGTTGGCGTGGAGGTGGCGCAGCTCCGCGAGCGTGCCGTGCTCGACCAGCTGCCCCTGGCGCAGCACCGCCACCCGGTCGCAGACCGCCTCCACCTCGGACAGGATGTGGGACGACAGCAGGATGGCCTGTCCTTGTGCCTTGGCCTCACGCAGGCAGTCCTGGAAGGTCGCGGTCATCAGTGGATCGAGCCCGCTGGAGGGCTCGTCCATCACCAGCAGCGGCGCGCGGGTCATCAGCGCGGCGATCACCGCGATCTTCTGCCGGTTGCCCTTGGAGTAGCTGCGGCCCCGCTTCGAGGGATCGAGGTTGAACCGTTCGACCAGCTCGTCACGGAACGCGTCGTCGTAGGCGCCGGAGACCGTGCCCAGAAGGTCGAGGATCTGCCCGCCGGTCAGCTGCGGCCACACGTGGAACTCACCCGGGATGTAGGCCAACTGGCGGTGGGCGTCGACCGGGTGACGCCAGGCGTCGATCCCGAAGACCTCGGCCCGGCCGGCGGTGGGCTTGAGCAGGCCCAGCAGGGTGCGGATGGCGGTGGTCTTGCCCGCACCGTTGGGCCCCAGAAGGCCCACGATCTCCCCCCCGCCGACATCGAGGGTGAGCCGCTCGAGCCCGACCACCTCCCCGTAGTGCTTGGTGGTCTCCACGAACCGGATCGCAGGCACCTCGGAACCTGGCATCACCACACCACCGTCCGATGCTCGCAACCAAGGTCACGAAGGACCCGAGGCCCGGCTAGAGCAGGAGGTCATCCACCGCGCCGAACGATGGTCACACCCCCGTCCGCTCTCCCAGCGAGGCCGGCGCTCCGAGCTCCCGGGAGCCACCCACCGCCGGCCGGCGTCCCGTCCACGGACCCGACGGGCCGCTGGCAACCACCACGCTGCGTCGGGTGCTCCACGCACCGTATGCAGCGCCGCACCGGAACACGTTCCGGACGGCGCCACGGTCCTGCCCCGCAGGGCCGCGGTCTCGGGAGAGCTCGACCCGCGACGTCATGCCGCGCGATCGTGGGCCGACGCCGGGACCGGGCCAGCTGACGTTCTCAGGTCAGGCCATGGCCACGAGCCTCGAGCCCATCACCCACGGGTACGTGCTCCGCAGCGACCCAGCCCATGCGTTGGCGACCTACACGACCCAGATCGGACGCTGGTGGGATCCCCGGTACACGGCCAACCCTGACACCCTCGAGTCGGTGACGATCGAGCCGTGGGTCGGCGGGCGGGTCTACGCCACCCACTCCGACCTTGGACAGCACGACTGGGGCCGGGTGACCATCTGGGAGCCGGGTCGCCGTGTCACGCACACCTTGACGCTCGCCCAGGACCCGGATGACCCCAGCGAGGTCGCCGCGCTGTCCGCGCCAGGCGAGCAGGGCGCTGGCTGCGCCTTCCGTCTCGAACACGGCGGTTGGAGGAGGTCCAACGTCTCGGCGCGCCAGAGGTTCGGTGATCGGCCTGTGCTGCTGGAGCGGTTCCTCTCGCTCGCCGACGGCGAGTTGGGCGCGGGCGGATGAGCGACCCCCTGACGGTCGACACCACAGGGGAAGGGCGGGACCACGAGGGGACCAGCACCGGCGACGACCCGGTGACGATCCCCGCAGGGCTCATCGCGGAAGGTGCGATCGTTGCGGGCCTGCGTGCGGGAGGGCCGACCGCCGTCGAACCGGCGCTCGAGCACCCGGATCTGGCCTCAGGACGCGTCCTGCTCCCGTTCCACCGCTGGGCCTTCGTGCACGACGACGGCGACAGCCCCCGGGGACAGCCCCGACCTCCCCGACGGGATCTCGTACCGGAAGATGATCTCCGTGCCAGCGGTCTCCGGGGACGTCGAGCACCGGGAGCAGGCCGGCGAGATCCCTCGCGAGCAACTGGGTGAGCTGACCACATCGGTCGCCTTGCTGGTCGGGCAACGCTCCCACCCGCTCGATCGACCTGCGGGGGATGCCCACGCGGTCCGGTGATGCGAACGCGCCGAAGGACGACCCGTCTGCACCCGACGGCGTCTGGAGCTGTGGATGACGACGGCCCTGTCGCACCCTTCTCGGCCGTGCAGTGCGGCCCTTGCAGCGCTGCGCGTGCTCGTTCGGGTGGATCGGCGCGCTGATCCCTGCGGCTACCGGGGCCGTTCCATCCGGGTCGCATCGCGGCGCGCATCGCCTCGGACGACGGGGATGTCCACTCCGCAGCCACTGGCAGCCACTGGGCACCTTCGGGATCTCGGGAGTGAAGGGCACGACATGACCGAGCTGGCGATGCAGCGAACCGTGGCGGATGACGGGACCACGATCGTTGGGCGGGTGGACGGGCAGGGGCCACCGTTGGCCATCGTCCCTGCTGTCCCATCCGACGGTGAGCTCGAGTGGGGGCCGGTGGTGCCCTTCCTGCGGGATCGGTCACCTGTTCCGTGATGGACCGGGGGAGCCGCGCGAGGAGTGCCGACAGTCGTGATCACTCGCTCGAGCGGCTGGTCGGGGACGTTGTCACGTTCGCCGACAGTGTGGGCGAGCCCGTGGGGCTGGTTGGTGGGTCGTGGAGCGGCATGCTGGCGCTCGGCGCGGTCCGGTGTGCATCGATGGTCAGCGCGCTCGCGATCTGGGAGCCGACCGTGAACGAGGCGGCCAGCGACCACGATCGTGCGCACGCGGCGCAGACCCTGGACCAGGTCGGGCGGTTGGTGGACGAGGGCCGCCTGGTGGACGCAGCCAGGTGCTGGCAGGCTGCGAGCGGCATCGTGCGCGAGGATGAACTCGCCGCCATCCCGGACGAGTACTACGAGGCCAGCGC
>SKTN01000026.1 GCA_007117945.1 Nitriliruptoraceae bacterium
AGGAGTTGGAGGATGCGGCGGCACCCGAGGTGCCGGCCGGGAGCTGGCCACCCGTGCCGGTGCCCCCACCCTGCCCGGACCCGTCGAGCTCCAACGCCTCCTGGGGGACCGTCGCAGTGTCGAGGGCGTCGGTGGTCTGCTCCTGGGCCTTGCCGACCATCTCGCGGAACTGCGTGGAGGCCTGCTGGAGACGCTGGTCCCACACCGCGTTGACCTCGACCCCCTCGATGGCACGGTGGTAGGTGACCAGGGTGTAGATCGCCGCGAAGGGCTCGTAGGTGGCGGCCACGATCAGCCAGGAGAGCATCAGCACACCGACGATGACCACGGCCTGGAACCAGATCGCGTCGAAGGCCCGCAGCACCAGCACGCCGGGGATCCCGAGCACCAGCAGCACGGCGATGAAGATGACCCGGCCGAGCAGCCAGATCTTCACCGCAGCACCCAGGATCGGCGTGTAGGACTGGGCGTAGAGGATGATGCCGTGACGGGCGCTGCTCCAGACGTTCTGCTGCTCCTTGGCGATCGCGTAGGACAGGATCGCCTCGTCCACGTAGGACACGGAGCGGTTCACGATCGTCGCCCCGATGCGGGCGAGGTTCGAGAAGGCACCACCCAGCGGCAGCATGTCGACGATGCGCACGAAGCTGCGGGTGAAGGTGCTCACCACCCCGTGGACCATCCGGTCGAGGAGGAACAGGAAGCTCACGTCCCGGAACCGGCGCTGCACCTGCGCGCGGCCGTAGGCGATCTGGCTCTGCCCCTCGGGGATGCGGTCGTGGAGCAGCAAGGTGGTCGCCGTGGCGATGTGGGCACCCTGGACGAGGTAGAGCAGGTACCGACGTGCGAGCGCCAGCATCGCGCCAGGGCCGGCGATGGCGATGATCAGGAAGATGAAGGCCAGCAGCTCCACCCGGGTGGAGAACAGCACCGCGAGCCCACCGAAGGCGGCGAGCCACGCGACGATGGCCAGGAAGAACCCGGCGTACACGCCGGCGTTCAGCAGCAGGAAGGGCGTGGTCCGCCGGAGCAGACCGACGGCGATCGAGAAGGGCTTGCGATCGTCAGCCACGGGGAACTCCCAGGGATGTCGTGAACACGGAGGGCGGCGGGACGACCGGTACCACGAGCCCAGCACGCGGCCGCCACAGCCGACAACCCTACGAACTCACCGCCGAGGGTGGGCACGCCGACCACCTAACCCCGCCCGCCGGGACACCCTGACGGGCTCGAGCCCGGTCACCGACCCCCGAACACCTCCCGCAGCACCCCGGCGGCCCACGCAACGGTGTCAGCCGGCGCAGGCCGGGGCGCCGGGATCGTGAGCACCGCCTGGTCGCGGCGGACGCGGTGGCCCGGGAAGCGGCGCTCGAGGCGCACCAGCTGGGACTGCGACAGCTCCACGGGTGCGATCCTGAGCTGGCCCTTCTGCGTGAGCGCGACCTCGGTGATACCCCAGCGACGCAGCGCAGCCTTGAGCGCGGCGATGGTGAGCAGACGGTCCGCGGGTTCCGGCGGCGGCCCGAACCGGTCCTCGAGCTCAGAGCGGACGTCGCGCACGCCGGCCGCGTCACGCACCGCGGAGATGCGCTGGTAGAGCTCGAGGCGCTGGGTGGCGTCGGCCACGTAGTCGTGGGGCAGATGGGCGTCGACGGGCAGGTCGACCTTGATGTCGACCTCCTGCTCGACGGGCTCGCCGGTGAGCTCGCCGATCTCCTCCTTCAGCAGCTGCGAGTACATGTCGAACCCGACCGCCGCCACATGCCCCGACTGCTCGGCGCCGACCACGTTGCCGGCTCCGCGGATCTCCAGGTCCCGCATGGCGATGGCCAGCCCCGACCCCAGCCGGGCGTGCTCGGCGAGGGTCTTCAGCCGCTCGTAGGCGGGCTCGGTGACCGTCGCTCCCTCGGGGAACAGGAAGTAGGCGTAGCCGCGCTCCGAGGACCGGCCCACCCGCCCGCGCAGCTGGTGCAGCTGCGAGAGCCCCAGCAGGTCCGCGCGCTCGATGATGAGGGTGTTGGCGTTGGGCACGTCCAGGCCCGACTCGATGATGGTGGTGCACACCAGGACGTCGATCTCGCGCTCCCAGAAGCGCACCATCACCCGCTCGAGCAGCCGCTCGTCCATCTGGCCGTGGGCCACCTCCACGCGGGCATCGGGCACCACCTCCGCGATCCCGGCGGCGATGCGGTGGATCGTGTCGACCTGGTTGTGGACGTAGAACACCTGCCCGTCGCGCAGCAGCTCGCGACGGATCGCCAACGCCACCTGTCCCTCGTCGTAGGGCTGGACGCTGGTGAGGACGGGCTGGCGGTCCTCGGGTGGGGTCTCGATGACCGACAGATCCCGGATGCCGGAGACCGCCATCTCCAGGGTGCGTGGGATCGGGGTCGCCGACATCGACAGCACGTCCACGGAGGTCCGCAGCTGCTTGAGCCGCTCCTTCTGGCTGACCCCGAACCGCTGCTCCTCGTCGACGATCACCAGCCCCAGCTGCTTCCACTCCACCCGCTTGCCGAGCAGCGCGTGGGTGCCGACCACGATGTCGACGGTGCCGGCGGCCAGCCCGTCGAGCACGCGACGCTTGTCCCGGTCGGTGACGAAGCGGCTCAGCTCCTCGATCACGACGGGGAAGCCGGAGAAGCGCTCCCGGAAGGTCTCGAGGTGCTGTTGGGCCAGGATCGTGGTGGGCACCAGCACCGCGACCTGCTGGTCGTCGAAGACCGCCTTGGCCGCCGCCCGCAGCGCCACCTCGGTCTTGCCGAAGCCCACGTCGCCCGCGAGCAGGCGGTCCATGGGCAGGGGCGCCTCCATGTCCCGCTTGATCTCGTCGGCGACGGTCAGCTGGTCCACGGTCTCCACGTGGGCGAAGGCGTCCTCGAGCTCGACCTGGAGCTGCCCGTCGGGCGCGAAGGCGTGGCCGGGGGCGTGCATCCGGGCGGCGTAGAGGCGGATCAGCTCCGCGGCGATATCCCGGACGGCCTTGCGCACGCGGTTCTTGGCCCGCTCCCACTGCGCGCCCCCGAGGCTCATGACGCTGGGCGACTCCCCGCCCTGGTAGCGCGCGATCGCGTCGACCTGGTCCGAGGGCACGTAGAGGGTGTCGCCGTCGGCGTACTCGAGCAGGACGTAGTCGCGTTGCGCGGCCCGCCCGTCCACGCCCTTGAACTCGCGGGTGACCATGCCGCGGTAGCGGCCCACCCCGTGGGTGCGGTGCACGACCGCGTCACCCTCCTCGAGCTGCAGGGCGGTGTCGGCAGCGGTGGAGCGGGTGCCCAGCCGCCGGCTGGCCCGCCGCCGGCGCGGCCCGAACACATCCCAGGTCCCGAGGACGGCGAGGTGGAGCTCCTCGGACCGGAACCCGGCACGCAGCCGGCTGACCACCACCTCGACGCGGGCGCCGACCTGCTCGGTGGCGGCCCGCTCGGCGACCACGGCGGGCACGCCCTGCTCACCGAGCACGTCGGCGACGCGGCGGGCGGGGCCGTCGGCGTCCACGGAGACGATGACCCGCTCACCGTCGCGCAGCAGGCCGCGCAGGCGTTCGGCCACGGTGACGATGTCACCGCGGAAGGAGTCCCAGGCCGCGGCCTCCAGGCGGCGGCCACCGGCGGCGCCGAAGGCGGGCAGCCGCCAGGTGCGCTCCGGCCCCCGCTCCAGCAGCGTCCCGGGGTCCGCGAACCCGTCGTTGCTCGGCGTCCCGGCCTGCGCCGCCTGGGCGTCGCCGACCGGTGCCGCGCCGCCACCCACCGACGCGGCCGTGCGCCAGGCGGTGTCGGCGAGGACCCGCGCCTCCTCACGGAGCTTGCCCGCGCGTTCCTCCAGCAGCAGCGGGTCGATGAGGGCGAGCCCGGCGTCCGCCGGGAGGTAGTCGACCAGCAGGGCGGGTCGGTCGGCGAGCAGGGTGACCAGGGACTCCGCCCCCTCGAAGGCCTGCCCCTCGGCGAGGCGGTCCAGCTCGTCGGTCAACTGTGGCCAGCGCCCCACGGCGGCGCGGGCCCGCTCCCTGAGCTCGCGGTCCAGGACCAGCTCGCGTGCCGGGTCGATCACCACGGCGTCCACGCCACCGGTGGAGCGCTGGTCCCCGACGGAGAAGGCCCGGATCGACTCCACCTCGTCGCCCCAGAACTCGAGGCGCACCGCGTGCTCGCCCGCGGTGGGGAACACGTCGATGATGCCGCCCCGCACGGCGAACTCCCCACGGCTGTCGACCTGGGGGACGCGGCTGTAGCCGAGCTCCGCCAGGCGGTCGCAGAGCGCCTCGAACCCGACCCAGCCACCGTCGACGGTCACCGGCCGCTGCGCCGCCAGGTTGGGATCCATCGGCTGCAGTGCGGCCCGTACGGGCGCGACGATCGCCAACAGGGGCTCGTCGTGGTCCTCGGGATGGGTGAGCCGGTCGAGGACCTGCAGCCGCCGCCCGACGGTGGCGGGCTGGGGGGAGAGCCGTTCGTGGGGCAGGGTTTCCCAGGCGGGGAAGACCGCGACACGGGCCTCACCGAGGTAGGCGGCCAGGCCGTCGGCGACGGACTCCGCCTCCGAGGTCCGGGCGGTCAGGACCAGCAGGGGCGCCGCCTGCTCCACCAACAGGCTCAGGGCGTAGGGCCGCGCCGCGGGGGGACAGACCACCTCGTCGCCGGGGGTCAGGGTGTCCCAGGTGGCACGCCCGGGCCGCAGGGCTGCGGCCAGGGCGCCGGTCGCCAGCCCCGGGTCGAGGACGTCGTCCACGGAACGTGGCGGTGGCGCCCCCGTCGAGGGATCGGTGGCGGCCACGACGCTCAGCGCGGCTTGGGACGGCGCCGGTTCGCAGCGCTCATCGGATCGACCCCCTTGGGGATCGGCAGGTCCTTGTCGAGGGGCTTGAGCCGTCGCTCGAGCTTGGGCACCTCGCCCTTCTTCAGCTCACGGGGCAGCTTGGTCAGGGTCGTCTGCAGCTTGCGCAAGGGGACCTGGTCCTCGCGGTCACCGACGACGATCGTGGTGATGGGGGCATCACCTGCGGACCGGCTCATGCGCTTGCGTTCCTTGGCGAGCAGGCCCTTGACGCGCTGACCGGCACCCTCGCCGACGAGCACGATCCCGCACCGTCCCACGACGCGGTGGACCATGTCCTGCTTGGCGTTCACCGCCACGGCGGGGTTGACGAACCACTGCCCCCGCATGGACTGCAGGACCGCGGCGGCAGCCCCCGGCTGCCCCTCGATGGCCGCGTACTGCGCCTTGCTCGCGCGGCGGTTGAAGACCACCAGCCAGCCGAGCAGGGCGAACATGATGCCGAAGACCGGCATGAACACCAGGTTCAGCACCGGTGACACGGCACCGAGGCCCACACCCACCAACAGGCCCAGCGCGGCACCCAGCAGGGTCCAGGGGACCACCTTGGGATCGATGGAGCGGACCTGGCCCCACGCCTGCCGGATCTGTTGCAGCCGCTCCCTCATGCGCTCCTCCTCGGGACCCGGTGCGCCGCCGCGCGCGTGTGCGTCGCGGGCGCTGTAGGTCGCTGTCCACTCGGCCGGATGCGGTCATGCGCCCCGCAACGGCCCTGCAGGTCACCGCCGGTGGTGACGGTTCTGGGCCGGTTCCAGCCCGTCGGTGACCAGGGTGACCACCGCGTCCGCGGCCTCGGCGAGGCCGACGTCGATCTCCTCACGCTCCGCGGGGGCGAAGCGGCGCAGCACGTGGTCGCGGGCGGGCATGCGACCGGGGGGGCGCCCGATGCCGATCCGGACCCGCAGATACTCAGGACTGCCCAACGCACGGTCGATGTCCTTCAGCCCGTTGTGGCCGGCGTGGCTGCCACCCCGCTTGAGGCGGAGCCGGCCGGGCTCGAGGTCGAGGTCGTCGTGACACACGATGATGTGCGTCACAGCGACCTTGTACCAGGCCGCCGCGGCCTGGGTGGGACCGCCCGAGCGGTTCATGTAGCTGTCGGGCACGGCCAGCACCAGGCGGTGGCCGTCCACGGTCACCTCGGCGATGTCGCACCGGGCGCGCTTGTTGCGCGACCAGGAGCCGTGGTGCTCGGTGGCCAGACGTCGCACGGCGTCGGCACCGACGTTGTGGCGGGTGCCGTCGTAGCGCTCACCGGGGTTGCCGAGCCCGACCACCAGCCACCGGTCATCGGCCACGGCATCCTCCCCGGGAGCATCCGTGCGCGGCCCACGCCCCCGCCTTCGCCCGACGAAGCGACGCCACCCGCCCACGGTGCGGCTCAGCTCTGGTCGTCGCCGTCCTCAGCCGGGGCCTCGTCGGCCTCGTCGGTCTCCTCGCCGATGACCTCGGGCTCATCGGCCTCGATGCCGGCGCTCTCCTCGAGAGCCTCGAGGGCCTCCTCGGACATCGGGGCGTTGATGGTGACCACGGTCCGATCGAGCTCGATGTCGAACTCCGCACCCTCGGGCAGCTCGCCCGCGAGGTCCTCGACCCGCTGCACGTCGCCGATCTCGAGCCCCTCGACGGACAGCTCGAAGTAGTTCGGCACGTCCAGGGGCTTCACCAGCACGGGCACGGTGTAGAGGATCTGGTTCAGCACACCGTTGTCGTCGCCGAGGTCGTCGTCGCCGGTCAGGTGCACGGGCACCTCGACGGAGATCTGCACGTCCTTGTTCACGGCCAGGAAGTCCACGTGCTGGGTCTCGCCCTTGACCGGGTGGCGCTGCATGTCACGGGCCACGGTCAGGTGGGTCTCCCCGTCGAACTCCAGACGGATCAGGGCGTTGCTGCCCGCCTCGGTGTGCAGGGCGTGGTAGAGCTCCAGCGCGTCGACGTGGACGGGGGTGGGCTCCACCTTGTAGCCGTAGACGATGCCGGGTACCCGGCCGGTGCGGCGCAGGCGGCCGGTGGCCCCCTTGCCGAGCTCGGTGCGGGGCGCGGCGGTGAGTCGGATCTGGTCGGACACGGTGGTTCCTTCAGGTGGTGGGTCCCCAGCGCGGGTCGGTCACCGTTGCGGCGGCGAGGTGTCACGTGGGGCGCGTGCGTCGGGCGGGCGGACCGGTCGGCGAGGACGCGGGGACCCCGGGGGCCGGTGACCGCGGCAGGACCGGTGCAGCCGGTCAGCGCTGGATCCGGCGGACCGTCGGACACACGCTCGGCCCGCAGGAGGTGCGGGCCGTAGGGGACACGGTACCGGGCGGCTCACACCCCCGGCAACCGGTGCGGGCGCAGCTCAGACGTTCTCGCCCTGGAACAGCTCGGACACCGACTGGTCCTCGAACACCGCGCGCAGGGCCGAGGCCAGGATCGGCGCGATCGACAGCACCACGAGCTTGCTCATCCGCCGCTGCGGCGGGATCGGGATGGTGTTGGTGACCACCACGGTCTCGATCACGGAGCTCTCGAGGCGTTCCGCGGCCGGCCCGGAGAAGATCGGGTGGGTGGCGCAGGCGATCACCCGCTTGGCGCCGCGCTGCTTGAGCAGTTCCGCCGCCCCCACGATCGTGCCGGCGGTGTCGATCATGTCGTCGATCAGGATCGCGGTGCGCCCCTCCACGTCACCGATCACGTCCAGGGTCTCGGAGACGTTGTGCTGCTCCGGATCGCGCCGCTTGTGCAGGATCGCGATGGGGGCGCCGAGGTGGCCGGCGAACTTCTCCGTCAGCCGCACGCGACCGGCGTCGGGCGAGACGATGACCCGTTCGTCGGGGTGGGTGTGCTCCACGATCCACGACTTCAGCAGCGGCAGCGCCGTGAGGTGGTCGAAGGGGTCGTGGAAGAACCCCTGGATCTGGCCCGTGTGCAGGTCCACGGACATGATCCGGTCCACACCGACCGACTCGTACATGTCGGCGATCATCCGGGCGGCGATCGCCTCGCGGGAGCGGGCCTTCTTGTCGCTGCGGGAGTAGCCGTAGTAGGGGATCACGGCCACGGTGCGCTTGGCGGAGGCACGCTTGAGGGCATCGAGCATGACGAGGTGCTCGATGACGTAGTCGTTGATGCTCATCCCCTCGGGGATGCTCACGTGGGACTGCAGCACGTACACGTCGGCGCCGCGCACGGACTCGGTGTAGCGGGCGTAGAGCTCGCCGTTGGCGAACTGCGAGAGCTTGACCTGGCCGAGCCGCATCCCGAGATGATCGGCCACCTCGCGGGCGAGCTCCGGGTACGAGGACCCGGAGAAGATCATCATCCGCTTCCTGGTGACGACTTCCATCTGCTCCCTGACCCGCCGCGTGGCCGCGGACGCTAGCCCGCCGTCGAGGTGGGTGCGAAGCGGGCTCGGACAGCTGCGACGGCCCCGTGGTGGGCGCCGCTGACCGCGGCGATCACCCGCGCCGTCGCTCCGCCCACCCCTCCTTGGTGGTCTGGCGGGAACGGGCGATGCCGAGCGCGCCGGCCGGCACGTCGTCGGTGATCGTGGAACCGGCGGCGGTGTAGGCGCCCTCGCCGATCGTCACCGGTGCGACCAGCATCGTGTCGCAGCCCACGAAGGCCCCGTCCTCCACGGTGGTGTGGGACTTGGTGCTGCCGTCGTAGTTGACGGTGATGACCCCGCAGGCGATGTTCACCCCGGTGCCGATGGTCGCGTCCCCGACGTAGGCCAGGTGGGGGATCTTCGAGCCGTCGCCCACGTGGGCGTTCTTGGTCTCCGCGAAGGCGCCGACCTTCGTGTCCGCGCCGAGGTGGGTTCCCACCCGCAGATGGGTGTAGGGGCCGACCGTGGCGTGGGCACCGATCGTCGCCTCGATGGCGCGGGTCGAGTGGACCGTCGCACCCTGCCCGACGGTGCAGGCGATGAGGTGGCTGTGGGGGCCGATCACCGCCCCCGGGCCGACGCGGGTACCGGTCTCCAGGATCGTCCCGGGGAGCAGCACGGCGTCACGTGCCACCTCGACGTCGACGTCGACGTAGGTGGCAGCGGGGTCGGTGACGCTGACCCCGACCTCGCGCATGAGGTGGTCGAGGTGGGCGCTCCGCAGCACCGCGGCGGCCTCCGCGAGCTGGGCGCGGTCGTTGACCCCACCGATGGCGACGGGGTCGGCATCGACCGCGGCCACGGGTGCGCCCTGGGCGCCGAGGAGTTCCACGATGTCGGTGAGGTAGATCTCGCCCTGGGCGTTGTCGTCCCCGAGCCGGCCGAGGGCAGCCTCCAAGCCGGCCCGGTCGAGGGCGTACATCCCGGCGTTGATCTCCGCGATCGCGAGCTCCTCCGGGGACGCGTCGCGGTGCTCGACGACCCGCTGGACCGCGCCCGCTGCGGAGCGGACCACGCGGCCGTACCCCGCGGGGTCGTCCATGACCGCGGTGAGCATGGCCCCGCCCGCGCTGTCGGCGGCCAGGAGCTGCTCGAGGACGGCCGGGGGCAGCATCGGGGTGTCACCCGGCAGGATCAGCACCCGACGGACGTCGGGGCCCAGCGCCGGCACCGCCTGCTGGACGGCGTGCCCCGTCCCCCGCTGCTCCGCCTGGAGGACGGTCGTCGCTCCCGGGAGGCCGATCCGGGCGATCTCCGCCTCGACGTCCTCGGCCTGGTGACCGACCACCACCACGGTCTGTGCCAGCTCCAGGGGCCGCACCGCTTCCAGCACGTGTCCCAGCAGGCTGCGGCCCGCGGCGCGGTGCAGCACCTTCGCCACCTCGGATCGGAAGCGGGTGCCCTTCCCGGCGGCGAGCACGATGGCGGCGGTGTCGGATCTCACGGGACGTCTCCTGTGGGCTGGAGCACAGTGGTCGCCGCACGCTACCGAGCAGCGGCGCGCCGGTCGGCCTTCCCCGGGCGCGGCCGTCCCGGGGACCGGCGGGCGCACCGCCTCCCCGGCCGCCGGTGGTCGGCCGCTGCACCGCGGGGCTCGAGGACCTCGGACCCTGGCATCGCCGCGCACCGGTTGGGACGATCGAGCACCCGTGAGGAGGTCGTGACCATGACCCCCGACCCGCGGCTCGCAGCGTCCGAGACGCCGGAGATCTTCGTCGGCGTCGACAGCTCCGAGTGCTCCCGTACCGCCCTGGGCTGGGCGGCCGGCCTCGCCCGCCGACTCGGCTACCGCCTCCACGTGGTGGAGGCGTGGGAGTACCCGCGTGACACGGTGGTCCGCATCGGCCGCGTGCAGCTCCCGAGCCCCGAGGATGCCGACGCGCTGCTCCTCGGCCACCTCGGCGAGCTGGTCACCGAGGTGGTGGGCGACGGGCTCGAGGTCACCGTGGACGTGCTCCGCGGGCCGGCCAGCGAGGCGATCCTGCACGCCGCCGACGTGCGGGCGCGGATGATCGTGGTGGGCTCGCGTGGGCTCGGCGGGTTCCGGGGCCTGCTGCTCGGCTCGGTCAGCCGGCAGCTGTGCGAGCACGCACCCTGCCCGGTGACCGTGGTGCGTAACTGCACCCCCGAGGCGCAGCTGCAGCTGGGCACGATCGTGGTGGGGGTCGATGGCAGCGACAACTCCCAGCGGGCCGTGCGCTTCGCGGCGGAGCTCGCCGAGGGCACGGGCGCCGAGGTCGTCGCCGTCCACGCGGCCGCGCACGGCACGGTGGTCGACGAGCCGAGGGACGGCGCGCCCGTCGCGCACCCGACCCTGGGCCAGCTGTTGGAAGCGTGGTGCGCGCCCCTGGAGCGTCGCGGCGTGGGGGGCCACGACCTGGTGGTCGCCGAGGGCGATCCCCGCACCGCCCTGCTCGACGTCGCCGAGGAGCGCGGGGCGGACCTGATCGTGGTCGGCTCACGCGGGCTTGGACCGGTGTCGAAGCTGGTGCTCGGCAGCGTCGCGAGCTCGCTGATCCAGCACAGCCCCGTGCCCGTCACCGTGGTGCCACCCGCACGGGAGCGCTGACCCCGGCGGGCGCCGCGCCGTCCGGTCACGTCCCCCGCGGGGCGTGACCCGGTGCTGCCGGACGGCCGAGGGATCCCGGTGTCGGCGGCGTGGGGGCCCGTCGGCCACCCGAGCGGCGCAGGGACCGTCAGGCCGGCAGGGCCGACACCGACGGCGGGGCTGCGACGACGCGGTCACGCCCGGTGCGTTTGCCCTCGTACAGCGCCATGTCCGCTCGTCGGATCAAGCTGCCCGGCTCCTCGTCCAGCTGGAGCTGCGCGACCCCCACGGTGACCGTCAGCGACCGGTTCCCGGGGCGGCCGGCAGCGATCGTGCGCCGGCACCGCTCAGCGATCACCCTCGCCTGCTCCAGGGAGGTCTCCGGGAGGACCACCAGGAACTCCTCGCCGCCCCACCGGGCAGCGAGATCCCGCCCACGCAGGCAGGTTCGCAACAGCCTCGCGGTGGCGGACAGGACCTGGTCCCCGACGTCGTGACCGAGTTCGTCGTTGACCTGCTTGAAGTGGTCGATGTCCAGCAGCGCCACCGCGAGGGGGCGAGCCCGGCGGAGGGCCTCACGGGCCTCGGCCTGGAGCCGCTCCTCGGTCGCATAACGGTTGGCCAGACCGGTGAGCGGGTCGGTGAGCGCCCGGGTCCGCAACAGCTCAACCCGCTCGATGGCGCGGTGCAACTGCTCACGGAGCCCCGCGACGAGGTAGACGACCACCAGCAGCATGGCCATGAAGACGTGGACGCGGACCAGGTACACCACCATCTGGGTCGTGAGCGTCCCGGCGGTGCGCTGCAGCCCGAGCGCGACCACCGCGAGGAGCAGCGACACGCCCAGCACCGCGACGCCGAAGCGCAGGCCCGGCTGTCGGTCGAACATGACGAAACCGAACAGCATCAGCAGGTTCATGGCCCAGTACTGCGCGCCGGTCAGGCCGAGCAACTGCTCGGCGAAGGGCTCGGCGACGAACAGCAGATCGACCAGTCCTACCAGCACGACGCTCGCCCCGACCCCGAGCAGACCCCACTCGATCACCCGCAGAGGGACCCGCCGGCCGCGCATCAGGGGCAGGGCAGCCAGCAGCAGGGCGGCACCGACCGGATAGACGTAGGTGAGGACGACGTCGCCGCTCTCGCGCGTGGCGAAGTTGAAGCCGACGACCAGGACGATCAGCGCGACCGCGAGCTGGTAGGCACGCCGCTTCGTCACCTCGAGGGCGTCCGCGATACGTGCCAGCTCATCCGGCTGCGCCACCGGCTCGGTCATCCACACGCTCCTCGGGCGGCACGCTCCCCATCGGCCCGCCGGACCCCGGGACAAGCACTCCGTGCCGCGTGGGTGTCGGCCCGGTCGCCGGCCCCCCTCGGTCGACCACGCGGCCGGCGGGGCCGGACCGCGCGTGCGCAGCGTCCGTGCGCCACCGTCCCGCCCCGCAGGACCGGGAAGGCGGCAGCAGCCTCCCGTGAGCGTGGTGGGGCTCTCCCGCTGCAGCACCCTGTGCCCAGGGCTCGACGTCAGCGCGACAGGTGGTAGCGGGTGACGGGTCCCCGTCCGGCGACGCTGACGACACCCCCTCGGCGGCGACGTCGCAGCTGCCCGCGGATCGCCTCGATCGGCTCGCCCAGCCGCTCGGCGAGGGCACGCGCCGAGGTGGTGCCGTGCTCCTGCAGCATGGCGATGATCGGATCGCCGGCAGGGGCGAGCAGCTCCCAGGCGACGTCTGCCGCAGCGCTGACGGCTGCCTGGAGCTCGTCGCTGGCCTTCTCGAGGCCTGGCGGGGCACCGAGCCGTCGTAGGAGCGCACCCGGATCCTCCGGCGCGTGCGGACGGACGCTGCGCACGAGCGGTCGGGAACAGCGACACCCCGCACTCGGCGAGGACCTCGTCGATGTCCTCTGGCATGGTCGCATCGAGGAGGTCGGCGGCCAGCAGCTCGGCAGCGAGCTTCGCGGCCACACTCCAGGCCAGCACGCTGTCCGACGGGCCCCGCCACGCGGGTACCCCCTCGGCCGGCCTCGGGGCGAGCCGTACTGGTCGTTGCCTGGGCTCACGCCCAGGAACCTGCCAGGTACGGCGACAGTTCCCCCGTTGCGGGGGTGGGCGTGGTCGTTGCCTGGGCGTGAGCCCAGGAACCTGCCAGGTACGGCGACAGCCGGCCGACGTACCCCGCACGCCAGCGCTCCCCCACGCCTACTGCGCGCGGTGCGGGTGGCTGGGGGGCAGGGGATCGAACCCTGAATACCGACTCCAAAGGACGGCGTGTTGCCAGTTACACCACCCCCCACCGCGCGGGCCCCGCGGCGACGGTGCCCGACGCGCCGGGAAGGGTAGTGACTCGCCGGCCGGTGCCTCCCGCGGCGCTCGGGCATGCGTGGGACCCGCGGGAGTGACCCCGAAGCCCCCAGCGACCCGCGATCGCACCCCGGCCTCCCACCGGCGGACGGGCTGACCCGCGGACCGGCGAACGCACCAGCTGCCGCCGTCAGTCCCCGGCGAGCTCCGGGCCACCGGCGGGCGACAGCGCGATCTCCACGCGGTCGAAGGCGTGCTCGACCTCGCCGGCGAGCTGCACCGCATGCTGCGCCGACCGGGCCAGGCCCACCACCGTCGGTCCCGACCCGCTGACGATCGCGCCGAGCGCACCGGCGGTGAGCATCGCGTCGCGCTTTCGTGCCAGCTCCGGGAGCAGGTGGATCGCCGCCACCTCGAGGTCGTTGTGGAGCGCGTCCCCGAGGGCCTCGTCGTCGCCGGTACGCAACGCCTGCAGGACCGCGTCGGGCTCCACGTCACTGGCCACCCCGACCTCGTCATAGGCCCGGTAGACCTCCGGGGTGGACAGGGGCCGCGCGCTGATCCCGACGACCCAGTGGTAGGTCCCCCGAGCCAGCACCTGCGCCGTGGCCGTACCGGTCCCGGTGGCCAGTGCGGTCCCCCCACTGACGCAGAAGGGCACGTCGGATCCGAGACCTGCCGCCAGCTCCCGAAGGGCGTCGCGGTCGAGGTCCGCCTGCCATA
>SKTN01000161.1 GCA_007117945.1 Nitriliruptoraceae bacterium
CGACCACCGGTGAGCTCCAAACCCCGCTCCCGACGGCGTGAACTGGTCGAATCCATCGCCCAGGGCGCGATCCTGCTGTCGGAGAACGGTGACGTCCTCGCGATCAACGACACCGCCCGCCACCTGCTCCACCTCCCGCCGGAGGCGCGCACGCGTAGGGCCGCCGACGTGCTCACGGTGCCGGTCCTCGCCGACGCGGTCGCGGAGGTCACCGACACCGGCGAGGCCGTCAGCCTCGATACCGACCACGCCGGCACCCACCTCAGGGTCAGCGTCTCCATGGTCCGTGACGAGGTCCTGCTGCTGATCACCGACCGCACCCAGGAGTACCGGGTCGACCAGTTGCGCCGCGACTTCGTGGCCAACACCTCCCACGAGCTCAAGACCCCCGTGGCGAGCATCCAGACCCTTGCCGAGGCCCTGGCCGTGGTGGTCGAGGACCAGCCCGAACGCGTGCCCGAACTGGTGCGGCGCGTCAACAAGGAGGCGGGACGCCTCGCCGCGCTGGTCCACGACCTGCTCGATCTGCGCCGCCTCGAGGAGGGTGGCCCCCTCGAACGCGCCCCCGTCGACCTCGCCGAACTGGTCCGCCGCGTGGTCGCCGCCCAGTACGACCGGGCCGAGCGTGCCGAGGTGGAGCTCGCGGTCGACGCCCCCGTGCAGCTGCACATCGAGGGCGCCCGCGGCGACCTGGAACTGATCGTCCAGAACCTGCTCGCGAACGCCATCACCTACAACCGACCGGGCGGCGCCGTGCGCATCGAGGTGCACCCCCAGGCCAGCGCCGGCGGGAGGGACGGGGTGGAGCTGGCGGTCATCGACACCGGCATCGGGGTCCCCGAGGCGGACCTCGACCGCATCTTCGAACGCTTCTACCGGGTCGACGCCGCCCGCTCACGCACCACCGGTGGCACCGGGCTCGGGCTGTCCATCGTGCGCCACGCCGTGGAGCAGCACGGCGGCAGCATCGCCGTGACGAGCGACCCCGGAAACGGCACCCGTTTCACGGTGTGGCTGCCCACTGACGGGGACCCTTGAGCCGGTTCAGCCGCCGAACGCAAGGGCGGCGGCGACGATCGCTGCCGCGAAGGCGACGGCACCGGTGATCGTCGCCGTGACACCGGTGAGGGGACGACGCTTGTCGAGCTCGATATCCGGATCCACGGCTGCTCCTGTCGAGTGGGACTCGACGTGCCTTCGGCACCGCGGTGGCGACGGACCGGAGGCGGCCACGGGCGGCCCCTCACACCTCGGCGAGCTCCACGCCGTCGATCGTCACCTGATCCCGACCGCCCTGCTTGGCCCGGTAGAGCGCACGGTCGGCGCGGCTGATGAGGCGGTCCTGTCCCTCCTCCGGCCCACGCTGGGCGACACCCACCGAGAGGGTGACCGGCCGCTCTGGCCCGTCGCCGGCCAGGTGCCCGGGCGCCGTCGCGATGACCACCTCGCGCCGGACGCGGTCCAGCACGCGCTGCATGGTCGCGGCGCCGGCCTCGGCGCTGGTCTCGGGCAGGATCACGATCAGCTCGTCACCGCCCCAGCGACCCACGACATCGCTGTCGCGCAGGATCTCCACCATGACCTCGGCGACGCCACGGAGCACCTCGTCGCCGGCGAGGTGGCCGGCACGGTCGTTGATCGACTTGAAGTGGTCGATGTCGACGACGGCGAGGCTCACCGGCCGGCCGTGCCGGTCGGCCAGCGCCAGCTGGGCGCGCAACCGCTCGACGATCGCACGCCGGTTCGCCAGGCCGGTGAGCTGGTCGGTGCGTGCCAGGTTGGCGTTGAGTTCCGCGTGTGCCTGCTCCCGGGCGAGGTGCTCCTTGAGCGTCGCCAGGGCGAACAGCAGGGCCACGCTGACCGCTGTGGTCACGCCGACCCGCAGCAGCCCGATCACCTCAAGGCTCACCCCGACACGCAGGAACTCGCCGGTCACACGCGGGAGCACCAGCACCAGGCAGGTGAGGACGAGCCCACCGGAGAGCAGCAGCCCCTGACGGGCGGGCAGTGCGAGGAAGGCGACGATCGCCAGGATGACGAAGCCCGGGCCGATGGACTGGTTGACCGCCGCGGCCGCCACCGCGAGGTCGGGCTGCAGGTAGAGCACGGCGAACATGCGCACGATCCACAGCAGGGGGACCACCGTCACCACGGTCCGCTCCGCGAACGCCGCGGAGAGCTGCCGGGTCAGCAACCCGAGGAACAACGCCAGGAGCACCACCGTGAGCAGGCCGTAGGTGGCGCGCAGCAGCGGCTCCTCCTCCCAGCGCAGCCACATCACCACGGGCACCGTCGGCGCGGCCACCGCGAGGCACCACAGGTAGATCGACCGCTTCGTCGACTCCCACCGCTGGCCGGGTCCCACGCTGCGCTCCTGCCCGCTGGCCGGGCCCCCTACCCTGCCCGCGAGTACGCATCGTGCCCTATCGCCCGCGCTGCGTCACCTGCAATCCACCTATCCCGGTGCCCACCCGGCCGTTGCCAGCAGGCCCGAACCTCCGGCCCGGCGCTACCCGACCCAGATCGAGGACAGCTCCCACGCCCGCAGGTGGACCCCCTCGAGGGCTCGCTGGGTCCCGTCGAGGCGGAGCCCGGCGCTCTCCGGCAAGGTGGGGTAGATCCGTGCCGTCAGGCTGACGCGGTCATCGACGAACACCTCGACGATGGAGCGGTCCAGCAGGATGCGGACCCGCGACGGGGTGTGGGTGAGCGCTCCGCCGTACCGGCCCCCGACAGCGTCATCGGCCAGGCTGGCGCGGTCGCGATCAAGCCACACCTCGCGGCGCTGCCGGTCGAGGTGGAGGACGGTGCGCTCCCGGCCGTCCGGTGTGCAGCGCAGATGGATGGCCACCTCGTCGACGCGCTCGTCGAGGACCACCTCGATGTCGAGCACGTCGTGGTCGACGCCGACGGCACGTCGCCCACCGGGCTCCTCGACGAATGCCAGGTCGACCTCGCGGCTGCGCAGCTCGGTGAGGTCCTCCAGGGGGCTGACGCGCAGCTCGCCGTCCACCACGCGAAGGCGCCGTGGGGCGCTGAGCACGCCGGCCCAGCCGGCGTCACGCTGGGTCCGTGCCGAGCGGGCCTCCCAGCTCCAGCCCCAGCTGACGGCCGAGCCGTCCGGCTCACGCAGCAGGCAGGGGGCGTACAGGTCCGGGCCGAGGTCGAAGCGCTGGAGGCCCGTGGGGGTGAACCCGTCGGCACCGAGGTGGCCGACCACCGCAAGGGGGTAGTGGGTGGTCGTCTCGTCGTGGATCGACAGCAGGAGCAGGTCGGCGTCGGGTGCACGCAACAGCGCCGGACACTCCCACATCGACCCGGACCACACCGCCGGGTCGAGGGTCTGCAGATCGCGGCCCTCGAGCACCGGACCGAGGTGGGTCCACTCCCGCAGGTCGTCGGACACCGCGAGCAGCACCTCACCGCCACCTTCGAGGGTGCCGGCGCCCACCAGCTGCCACCAGCGTCCCTGTGCCCGCCAGACGAAGGGATCGCGGAACCCCAGCAGGTCGCGGCCCGGAGGCGGGCCGAGCACCGGGTTGGCCGGATCCTTCTCCCACACCTCCAGGTCGGGATCGCCGCTGCGTGCCAGGCAGGTGGTCTGCGTCTGTGGCGGCCCCGCAGGCCCGCGCGCGCCGGTGTAGACGATCACCGCGTCGTCACCGTCGACCACCGTGCACCCGGAGAAGCACCCCTCACGGTCGGGGCCGTCCTCACCGGGTGACAGCGCCGGCGGCCGACGCTCCCACCGGACCAGGTCGTCGCTGACCAGATGGCCCCAGTGGGGACGGTCCCAGAACCCGCCGTCGGGGTTGTACTGGTGGAACAGGTGGACTCGGCCGTTCCAGCGCAGGGGGCCGGTGGGGTCGTTGGTCCACCCGTCGGCGGGGCGCAGGTGGACACGCGGACGGTGCTCGA
>SKTN01000268.1 GCA_007117945.1 Nitriliruptoraceae bacterium
AGTTGGTTCGTGGTCGAAATCGTCCTGCCAGTAGTAGATGAGGTCGGTCACTCTCGGATGGAGGGTCGACGCCTTGAGGTCCTCGATGACAGCGTATTCTTCCGCCTCTGACAGAGGATCTTCTGACAGGAGTGTTTCCACAAGGACGACCAGCCGCTCCCTGTCTGCCACCGTGATCTTTCTGACGATCTCGGAGCATAACCGGCCGCGCAGAGCCGCCGTGCCGTTATGTACGGACGTGCCCGATTGACGCGCCGCCCGTATTCACGGTGATGGCGGCGCGGGAGGGCGCGCGGGGCTGTTTCTGCGGTTGATGGACGGGGAGCGTCTCGCGGGATCTCGTGGCGCCAGGCGAGCTAGTCGTGATTCGCGGGTCCCGTCGTCTCTAGGTGGGGCCGGTCCATCGTCGAGCGTTCGACAGGTCGAAGTCGGTGTCGGATGGTCCATCACCGAGGCGCCAGAGCTCGCGGAACCGGGGACGCAGTCGTAGCGCGATCGTTCCGAGCGGGATCGGGGGTTGACCGTTGTCGTGGTCGGCGGTGTAGAACAGGCCGAGTTCGTGGTCCTTCTTGCGTGGCTGGCCCACCCCAGCTGTGGGCTCGAGGGCTTCGCGGAGCAGTTCTTGGGCGACGGTGTGGGGGAAGTTGTGTTGGGGGCTGTGGTCGTTGCTGGAGATGAGGGTGAGCTTGGGCGAGATGCGGCTGACGAGCTCGAGGTTGACGCCGTGCTTGGAGGCGTGGTGGGAGACCTTGAGCACGTCGGCGCGCAGGTAGTCGACCCCGCCTGCGGCGCGTATCGCCCTGGCTGCGGCGTTGCCCGAGGAGTGGAGTTGGGGGAAGTCGGTGGCGACGTGGGCCCAGGAGTCGGTTTGGGCGTCACCGCCGAGGATCAGGCTGGCGGTGTTCTCGCGGCCGATGAGGCGTCGTTCGCGGTCACGTTGCAGCACCTGTGCGGAGGGGTAGTCGAATCGCAGCGTCAGCGAGGCGTTGTTGATCTCGACCCCGTAGCTGTCGTAGCGGTTGCGGAGCTGGATGGCGGGTGCGAGGACGGTGACGCGGGTCTGGTGGATCCAGCGGCGTGTTCCGGCTGTGGGCTGGGCGTAGACGAGGTTGGGCAGCTTTTCGATCTCGGCCATGGTGGAGTGGAAGGCGCTGATGGGGTGCCAGTAGCCGGAGTCCCAGTACTCGGCCACGCAACGGCCGTAGTCGCGCAGCAGCCGCGGGATACCTCTGATGTGGTCGGAGTGGGGGTGGGTGGCAACCAGCAGCGCGATCGCGTTCGGTTCGAGCTGCCCGGTGTCGGGGTCGGTCGGCAGCAGCCCGTGTTGGGCGCACAGCTCGAGGAGCCGGTCGATCTTGCCGGTCATGCCGGCATCGACCACGACGGCGCGGCGGCTGGTGTCGGGTGCGCGGCAGGGCAGGAGCAGCAGTTGCGCGTCTGCGTCGCCGACGTTGCAGCAGAAGTAGACCAGGTCGTCGGGCTCGATCGCCTGCGCGAAGTCCGCGGGAGCATCGAGCTGGTCTGCTGGTAGCGGGGTGAGTGTCCTGGTCACGAGTCCGCCTCCGAGTCGGGGCGGTTGAGGTCCAGCCTGTCCAGATCGTCGGTTGTGAGGACGGGGCAGGCGGCTGCCTGGGCTGCCGCGTTGGTGATCTCTCGGGCATCGGCGGTGATGTCGAGGAGTTCGATGGCGGCTCCTGACGGGTCCACATCTGCCGCGTCGCCGTGCGTGCCAGGGGGGCGCAGGTCCAGTACCGCGTCCGCGAACTGGCCCCACCACACAGCGAAGACGTCGCCGATACGCAGGGGCCTTTCCGGCGCGAGCTGCTCTGTGCCTTGTCGGGCGTCGGTGACGAAGTCGTGGAGGACCGTGGCGTCCACGGTGCGCAGCAGCGTCGCCTCGTCGTCGAACACCAATCGGCCGTCCTCGTCGGTGTCGGGCCAACGATCGACCGTGAGCCGGCAGCAGCGCTCGTCCATCTCGTCGATGACGACGTAGAAGTCGGGAACGCCCGGCGTCTCGAAGGTGGCGCCGCGGTGGGGAACGGAGGGCATCACCTCAGCGAGGTGGGGGCTGACCCAGGCAGCGACCGGCGCGAAGTGGTCGGGGCCAGGCGGGACCCGCTGCTCGAACATCATCAGTTGGGATCCGATCTGTGCTTCGCCGTGGGAGTGCGTCGGTTGGCCGCATGGGTGTTGTCGGGCGGCGTTGCGGTTCGGTCATGCTGGCGTGGTGGGGTAGGGCACGGTTTGCGGCGCGTCAGCCTCGGTCATCAGATACGACCGCACGGCGGCATCGGCTGCGACGTAGCCCCAGTTGATGAGTGCCTGCTGGCGCTGTGGTCGCACTGCCCGCAGCCGGGTCGGCTCCGCTGCAAGGTCAGTGGTGACCTGCGTTGGTGTCGCGATCGTGTCGGGAGCGGGATAGCGGTCGATGGGAACACCGATCCCGATGTAGGCACCTCGTCTTGCACCCTGCCGGTAGGAACCGACGACCTGGGAGCGACGCAGCGCACGCACCTGCGAGTCCACCACAGACAGCGTGCGCAGCAGGTGGCGTCCCCAGGTACGTGCGACGCGTGGTTTCGGCTGGAAGGCCCCTCCGCCATCGCTCACGATCACCGTGCGGTACCGCTTCCACGCCGTCTCCAGCCCCAGATTGTCGTACACACCGCCATCGGTGAGCACCACTCGGCTGGTGTACGGCTTGCGATGTAGGTCCCACGACCGCGACTCCTCGGTGTAGGAGGTCGGGTCCACGTGCAGGATGAAGGGTGACAGCACAGGGGGGAACGCCGACGACGCCGCCACCGCATCGGCGAGCGGGACGGTCGGCCGCAGCACCATGCCGACCTGGTAGTCCGCCATGTACGGCCGCGAGAACCGCCACAGCTTCCCCGACTGCATGTTGGTCGCGTTGATCACGAAGCGGGGGCCCTCGTCGTCGGCCGGCAGGTCCTGCAGCGAGCGATCTTCGTAGAGCAGACGCCGATAGGTCGCGGCTACCTGTTGACCCGCCAATCGGCGTGGGCGCAGGAGCCCACTCAGGACCGCTGGCCGGTCAACCGTCGTGCCGGCAAGCCGTCGCAGCGGTTCGACGACACGGTCCTCGAAGGCCCTTGCGGTCCCACGGTCATCGAAGTCCAGCTCGCCCCAGGTCACTCCCAGCTGCGCGGCCGCGATGGACCCTCCAGACACACTCGAGACCCGAGCAAGGCCGTGGAGCAGGCCCAACTCGTTCAGCCGCCACAGCACACCGACGTGATACAGCATCGCTCGGAACCCGCCGCCAGAGAGGCAGAGCGCCACGCCCTCTTCGGGCTCGCGGCGACGACCCTCAGTGACCACCAAGCCCGAGATATCCACGACGACCTCCTCGGTGGATCACCTCGGCCATCATGTCACGACCATCTTCGTGCCGTCACTCTGATCCTGGCCGAGCATCGCGGTGTGCAGGTCAGCACACCTAGGGACCAGGGGCGGTGAGATGGTGCGCGATCCGGACCAGCTCAGGTACCCGGTGGCGTGTGGTTGCTGTTGCGGGTGAGGTCGGTGTAGGCGAGTTCGGTTTCGATGGTTGGTGTGGTGGTGGTCCCGGCGATGTCGTCGGTGTGGTCGGCGTAGCGTCGTTGGAGGCGGCGGTAGAGGTGTGGGATGCGGTCGCGGTGGCCGCGGTCGTGTTCGAGGTGGAACCACTCGACGTAGAGGGGTTCGTGGGGGTCGTAGAGGGTGAGGCCTTGGCGGATGGCGTGTTCGGCTTCGTCGTAGCGTTGGAGTTGCCGTAGTCGCGTCGCGGCGGTCAGGGCGGCGTCTTGGAGCTGGATGAGGGCGTGCTGTTGGACGTCGATGGTCCAGGAGTAGTCGAGGCCTTGGAACGGTTCGCCGCGGATGAGGTCGAGTGCGGCAAGCAG